>JBNKSB010000140.1:0-18092 GCA_050297095.1 Pontiella sp.
CCATGTCCGCCTTGTCTACGCCGAAACCAATGTTGTGTTCGAGGGTTCTCGAAAACAGCACCGGTTCCTGGGCCGCAAATCCAATCATGCCACGCAGTGTGGCGAGCGAGAGCGTCCGGATATCCTTTTCGCCAATCAGGACGGTACCTTCGCTCGGATCCATCAACCGGGCCACTAGCGAAACCAGCAGGGTTTTACCGCTTCCGGTCGGTCCCGTGATCCCCAGCGTGGTTCCGGCGGGCACTTCCATGTTGATTCCATGCAGCAACTGCTGTTGGCCGATGGATAGATTCACATTCCTGAAGGCAATGGATGCGCGCGGTTTGGCCATCTCCGGCACGGTCGTTTTGGATTCAGCAATCCTGGGCGGCGTGTCAAGAATCGCTTTGACGCGGACCCAACTCACCTTTCCACGCTGGATCATGACCGTCATCCAACTGAGTGCCATCAGCGGCCATTGCATTACCAGGAGATACTGGAAGAACTGGGTCAGCGTTCCGAGGGTCAGGGACCCTTCAACAATTCGTTTCCCGCCGACCAGAAAGATGAGAATGGTGCCGAGGTTGAAGCCGAACGCCATGAAGGGCCACAGGAGCTGTCGTGCTCCCTGCATGCGCATGGTCTTGCGAATCAGCTCGCTGTTCAGCTCCTCGAACTGGGTGCCTCGCCGTCGTTCGAGTGCAAAGCCCTTGAGGCAACGGATGCCGGAAAAACTTTCCTGGCAGAAGTTCGAGACTTCCGAGACATGTTCCTGCAAGGCCTGCTGGTAGCGGCGGGAGACGCGCAATACCAGGAAGAAAATGAGAATCATCGGAATGAAAACCGCGAACATGATGCCGGTCAGCATCGGGTCGGCAATCAGCATGACCGTGATGGCGGAAATCAGCGTGATCAGCGTGCGAATGCCCTGAAGCAGACCCTGTCCTATGGAATCGCGGATAATAGTGATGTCCGACGAAAGCTTCGTCATCAGATCGCCGGTTCGCTCGCTACGGTAGAAGGACTGGTCCAGCCGCGTCAGGTGTGTAAACACATCGTTGCGTACCGCATATTCGATCTTGTGCGAAAGCTTCAGCGGAATCTTGCGGATCAGGCGCGAAAACAGGATGGCCACCGTTCCGACCACGAGAAAGATCCACATGAGATGCCAGAGATGCTCTCCCGTGAGGGTCTTTTCCTTGAGTCCATCGATCACCAGCCGGATCAGGTAGGGCAGGACCAGTGTGCACCAGACCGTAATCAATCCACACACCACGGTCGCCACAATTTCCTTGCGGTGCGGGGTGAAGTAGTTTTTCAGGCTGACGGTCTGCTGGGCGATGGTTCTTTTCTCCGTTGCGAACCGCCAAGGGTATCGACTGCGGGGTGGATTGCAAGTCCGTTTCCTTTTGGTCCCGGCCGGGATCTGATGTACTTGAATCATTGGCGACTCTGGCACTAGTTTGTCTTGCGGGCGATGCCATCATTGCAGGATCGAAGCAGCTGAGGCCTTCCCGCTGTTGGCAGGAACGTCCATGAGCATTCGATCCCATCAAAAGTCGCTAATGATTCAGGAGACCTTGGGTTCCGTTTGACTTTCCTTGGGCCGGCCTTTATAAACGCGCACTTTTACAAAACAGCACTAAAAAGGTCTGTTTGTTCAGGCAAGGAGTGGTACATGTTGAAGCCAAGGAAAAAACGGAAAACCTGCGAGGTATTGGAAGTCCGCAAGCTGACCGAGTCGACCGCCGTAGTTCGCTTTGAGCGGCAGGATCTGGCATTCGAGCCGGGGCAGTATATCCGCGTCGGCATCGAGGGGGATCCCGAAATCCGCGACTATTCCATCTATTCCGGGTGCGACGACGACTATCTCGAAGTGCTGGTCCGACGCGTGGAGGAGGGGCTGGTTTCCAAGCAGCTGTGCGATCTGGTTCCCGGCGAGCAGGTGAGCGTGGGCGGGCCCTATGGGCATTTTAAGTTGATCGAGGAGGTCCGCAGACAGCCGTTGCTGTTTATTGCCACCGGCAGCGGGATTTCCCCGTACCACAGCTTTGTGGAGTCCTATCCCGAGCTGCAATACCGCATGATTCACGGAACCGGGAAGCTGGAAGAGGCCTATGAGTCCGGCGCCTATGGCGAACACTATTTCCATTGCGTTTCGCGCGAGGACGGCGGAGATTTCAAGGGTCGGGTAACGGAATATCTCAAAACCCTGGAGATTCCCCGCGACACTCACGCCTTCCTGTGCGGCAACTGCGACATGATTTATGAAGCCTTCGACCTGCTGCAGGAAAAAGGCCTACCTACCGCGCAAATTCATACGGAAGTTTATTTTTAATTCCTAAAACACTCTAATTGTCGGATGGGATATCCTGTCCATCCTGTCTAAAACTATGAAATGCTGCATTGTCACATTGGGCTGCCAGATGAACCAGTCGGATTCCGAGCGGATCCGCAGCGTGATCGAAGGCATGGGTTATGAAATGACGACGGACGAGGAAGAGGCTTCCCTGATCGGGGTCGTCGCCTGTTCCGTCCGGCAGAAGGCCATCGACAAGGTCTACGCGAAAATACACAAATGGAACCAATGGAAGAACGACAAGCCGCTCGTCACCTTTGTCTCCGGCTGCATTCTGCCGGCCGACGAACTTAAATTCCTGAAACTCTTCGACCTCGTCTTCCGCATGAACGAGTTGCCGGAGCTTCCGGCCATGCTCCAGCAATGCGGCGTGTCGACGGAATATTCCGCACGCCATCTGCTCGATGGCCTCGAACGGCAGGACGAGCGTACCGACTTTTGGCAGGTGGATCCCACCTACAGCTCTTCCTTCGAAGCCTATGTGCCCATCCAGAACGGGTGCGACAAGTTTTGCTCCTTTTGCGCCGTGCCCTATACCCGCGGACGCGAGGTTTCGCGGGCCAGTGAAGACATCCTGGCCGAGGTGCAGCGATTGGTGGACCAAGGCGTAAAATCGATCACGCTGCTTGGGCAGAACGTCAATTCCTACGGCCTCGATAAAGAGGGCGAGGAAATCTCCTTTGCCGAGCTGCTGCGCAAGGTAGGGGAGATCGGCAAGGCCAGCGGCCAGGAATTCTGGGTCTATTTCACCTCGCCGCATCCGCGCGACATGACCCGCGACGTCATCGAGGCTATCGCCGACTACGACTGCCTCGCGAAGCAGATCCACCTTCCGGTGCAGAGCGGCGACGAAAAGCTGCTGCGCCGCATGAACCGCAACCATAGCGTTGAGGACTACCTGAAAATCATCGACGACATCCGCGAGCTACTGCCGACGGCCACCATCTTTACCGACATCATCGTCGGTTTCAGCGGCGAGACCGACGAACAGTTGGAAAGCACCGCCGATCTGATGCTGAAGGTCGGTTTCAACATGGCCTACATCGCAAAGTATTCCCCACGCGTCGGCGCCCGTTCCGCCCGATGGGAGGATGATGTAACGCAGAAGCAAAAGAGCGAACGTCTTGCCCGTCTTGCCGAAATTCTCAAGCGAACGTCGTATGCGCACAATGAAGCCATGGTCGGAAAAACCTATCGCGTGCTGATTGATGGCAAGGACAAACGTATGGAAGGGGCCCTGACCGGCCGCACTGAAGGCAAACTTCCTATCCGCATCCTCGATGCCTCCGCAGAACTGATCGGCACCTTTCAGGATGTTGAGGTCACCTCCGCCGCCGAGCTCTCCCTCTCCGGCAAGCTCGCTGTCTGCCTGGACGTCTGATTTGTTCTAGGCCGAATCGGGAAAAAGCTCGTTCGCGGTATCGATGACGATGTCGGGATTCTTGAGCATTCTATTCAGAATGAAGCCGGTGCTGGCGCTCAGGCGCTGCAGTTCCCCCTCAAAAAAAGCTTTTGTGGAGTCGCTGAATTTGTGCGGTTTCTCCATCAGGGCCAGAAAGCTTCCTTCCAGGTTGGCGACATATTTCTTTTTCTCCGCCAGGTCATTAATGAACATGGGAGGATATAGATCATACATTAAGAGCCAGTTTTTGGCCAAGCGGCTCAGCCGGCCGTTCCCATCGGTAAAGGGATGGATTCTGACCAGTTCATGGTGCAGGTAGATGGCTCGAAGCACCGGGTGCTTAATTTCCTTCATGGCATCGAACAGCATTTCAACCAGCCCGGGAATCTCCCGGGTGTCTGCACCGTAACACCGGCCAAACTGTACCAGTGTGCTTCGAAAATAATTCGGGTTGCGGGCGGCCGCATCCGGCGCGATTTTCCGGAAGAGCATGAATAGATCGGAGGGGGTTTCAAGGGTATGCTGGCCCGCAATCTGATCAACGATCAGGGCAATGCCTTCTTTCAGGTTGTTAAGATATGCAAGCGCTTCCTCGTGCGTGTGCGCTTCCTGCTGGGCATTCTTGATGCTGATGACATCCCGCAAATGCGCCATGGCTTCCAGATAGCGGTTCAGCAGGCCGGCGGCGCTGTACTTGCTGTCATACACAATGAGCCGATAAATCGACTGGTTCCGGGCATCGATTTCGGCGAGTTTTTCCTCACTCACCTTGATTAACTCTGGCGGAAGTAAATGCAAGATGATCTCCTGGTCATTACATCAGCTAACTGAAAGGAATTGTAATCAACGGCCGCTGCGTTGGAAACAGAATAGTATTGCGGCGGATTATGAGGAATAAAAAAAAAGGCGGCTCTTTGGAGCCGCCTTCCGCGTGTGATGCTCAAGAAGGATTAACCTTTGATCATCGTTTTGATGCTGGCTTCCGCCTGCGCCCAGTATTCCGCCGGGTCCTTGCTGAATCCGTCGTTTTCTGCGGCGAAGTAGGCGGCCTGTTCAATCATGGAATATACCTGTTCTGCGGTGTACTTAACCTTTTTCGCAACGGCCTTCTTCTTGGTCGGGGCCTTCTTTGCAACGGCCTTCTTGGCCGGAGCCTTTTTAGCAGGCGCTTTCTTTGCAGCGGCCTTCTTGGCCGGAGCCTTTTTCGCGGGTGCTTTTTTTGCAGGGGTCTTCTTTGCTGCTGTTTTTTTTGCTGCCATTTTTTCCTCCTGATTTTTTTCTTCCCAGATTTTTAACAACGTGTTGCTTGTGTGTATCCAGTTGGCTAGGGGTTGTAAACATTTCCTTTATAAAATTTGCATTAGCAGGCCGGTACGTTTTTTAATATTCCGACTTGAATTTATTCAGCGAGGTGAACAAGGGGGAAACGATGGCATTTCACGGTGATAAAAAAGAGGGGACCTGGATTTTGGCGAACGCGGAAACCCGGTTGAAAAACTGGCTGGTTCCGAAGGTGCCGAAATCGATCGAGACCTATCACCTTACGCTCACGACCCTGCTGTGGTGCGCGATGATTATTCTGTTCAGTTTTCTGGCCCGCTTCAATGTCCAGTGTCTTTGGGTGGTGTCGTTCGCGATCTTCGGCCAGTACATCACCGACCTGCTGGATGGGGAAATCGGCCGCCGGCGCAACACGGGACTGATCAAGTGGGGCTACTACATGGACCACTTCCTGGACTACCTGTTTCTATGCTCCATCATCATCGGATACGGTCTGATGGTGGAAGACCAGAACAAGTATATCCTGTTTTACATTCTCGCGCTGTTCGGAGCCTTCATGGTCAACTCGTTCCTTTCATTCGCGGCCACCGGAGCATTCAGGATCAGCTATATGGGGATTGGGCCGACGGAGGTGCGTGCGATCTTTATTCTCATCAACACCTTCATCATTGCGTTTGCCGATAAGCTCGACATCGTCCGGGTGCTTCCGTATGTGCTGACGGGGGCCACTTTCGCCCTGTTCGTGACCGTGTTCCAAACCCAGAAGGAGCTTTGGAAAATCGATATGGATACCAAGCGCAAGGCCGAAAAGGAAGCCGGCGAATAACCACGGATACAGGTTCGACATGCTGAAAAACAAACGACTCCTGCTCATTACCCTTTTGCTCATCATCATGGCTACGTTCGTGATGGGTCTGCGTATTGCGTATCCCTACCACCGGCTCGTGGCGTTTGCATTGCTTGGGCTCGGCTGGATTCCCATCGTGGCATCCTACCGCATCAACCGGCGCCTGTTGCATGTCGAACGCTTGATCATCAAGAAAAAGACCAAGCCGTTTGTTCCGCATATCGTGGTGGCCATCCTCCTCCTGGTTGCTTTCTACGTTGCCAGCGTGCTTTTTCCTGTTGAGAAGAGCCCGCTGACCGAGCTGTCACCCGCCGAGCTTCGAGCCACGATCAACGAGGACCTGGATAGCTACCTGATGCTGCGCCGGACCGCGGACGATCTGGTGCGCGAGTTCGAGGAATCCCATCTGCTCGAACGCAAGGTGGACAACCTGACGGTGGAGGAGCGGGAACGCATCCGCTCGCTTTGGCGCGACGGCGTCATGGCCTTTCTGGAATTCGACTTCCTGAAGGAAAAGTACCGAGGGTTCTATCAAATCGATTATGTGGCCGAGCCGCAACTGCACGCCGATGCCTTCATGCTTGCTTACATGTCGTACGTTGCGCAGTACGATGCGTGTCTGCAGATTGCAGGAATGGTCGACAACAGCGATTTTATGGGAACCTTGCTGAACGAAGAGGGGGAGGGGATTCCGGCGGATAGCTATTTTACGATGAAGCATCGCCTGACCCATCCGGAAGTTATGCTGCGCATGAATACCGGCGCCGCGTATCGGAAGCTGATTGAAGATGATGTGACGATCAGCCCCGCGATCGTGGAGGATTTCATGCAACGCAAGAGCCGTTTTTACCGAACGCTCGGACAGAATGCGGACATCTTCATTGAAAATCCGCTGGATAAGCTGGAACGGGTTGCATTTGAAACCATTCTGCCCATCCAGAAAAACGTGGCCGTGCAGATGAGCCACATCCGGACGGCCCGGCGGGACTATCTCATCACCCCGGAAATTCTGGCCGAATATGAACCGATGCTGCGGCCCGGCGACATCCTTATTCAACGCCGCAACTGGCACATGACCAATATCGGTATTCCCGGATTCTGGCCCCATGTCGCGCTATATGTCGGAACGCCGAAGGAAATAGAAGCCTATTTCAGCGATCTTGAAACCGACCCCCTTGAAACCATCCGGCAACAATATCCCGCGGTGTGGGAAGCGTTGGCGTCGCCGGCGCCCGACGGCTATCCCATCCGGGTGCTTGAATCCATCCGTCCGGGGGTCGTTTTTCAGTCCATGGAGACCAGCGCCAAGTGCGATTATCTCGGGGTTATCCGTCCGAACCTTTCCCATACCAAAAAGTTCAATGCTTTGCTGGCGGCCTTCTCCCACTTTGCCAAGCCCTACGATCTGAACTTTGATTTCACGACCGACAATGCACTGGTATGTTCCGAACTGGTGTACAAGGCCTATAAGGCTGCATCCAGCCTGCCGTTGGAGCCGGAAATCATTAACGGGCGTCTGCTGTTGTCACCCAACCATCTGGCAGAGGAAGCGGTCGATCACATGGGGAAGGACGAAGCGTTCAGCTTTGTGCTGTTCCTCGACGCCGTGGAAAAGAAGGCTATGGTGGTGAATCGCGGTGAAACCGCATTCCGCAAGAGCTGGCAACGCCCCAAATGGGATGTCATGCAGGAATAGCGGTGGGTCAGGAATCGGGGGTCCCGATCGGTTCGAGCAGACTTCGATCGGTTGCACTGAGATGGCCGCTCTCAATATAATGTTCAATGGTTTCCAACGCTTGCTGTGCCTGTGATAAGCGGACGGAGATCGCTTCCATATCCACATGCTGCAGGTCGTCGGGGTCGCTTATTTCAACCAGATGCCATTCTTTGAGGGCATTTTCTCCGACATACTCCACGAGGCGGCCGAGAACTCGCGTCACCCAGCGGGTCTCTTCATCCGGCAACCTGGCCAGTAGCTCGTCGCAAAAGTAGGTGTAGCACACCGGCGGACGCCCATATTCCAGGGAGCAACCATGAAGATCCAGCCAGCCATAGCGGTCGTCCATGCTGCCGGCATCCAGGTTTTGGCGTTCAAGCAGCAGGGACAGAAAGGCGCTTTGCGTGGCTTCTTCGCAGATATCCGCCCGGCAGCAGCAGGCGGTGCAGATCCCGCAGGTATTGCTGAACAACTTCGTCATGAGTTGGCGGATTGATTGTTCCAGTTCAATATAGGCTTCAATGATGGATTGGATGGAATTCATGGACTGCATCCTATCTTGTTGAGACAAGGAATCAATACTTGGCGACATATGGATAATCCTTGTACTTGGTCCGGCTCTCGCTATGGTTGAGTGCTTCCTGAGCAATCGGCCGCGGCGGATGGCAAGGGATCTTGAACATCATTCTGAAGGTTTCGTTTAACGGAACGGAGGAACCCATGGAAAAGCGTCTTGGCTTTGTAGGCCTTATTATCGAGGACCGCGTAAAAAACGCGGCCACTGTAAATACCTTGCTGTCCGAATTCGGCGATATGATTCTCGCACGCACCGGTGTGCCCTGTCCCGAACGCAACTGTTCGGCCATCACACTGGTGATTGATGCCACCACCGACCAGCTCGGCTCGTTGACCGGAAGGTTGGGGCGCGTTCCCGGCGTCTCCGTCAAATCCATGCTGAGCAAACTTTCCAATGCTTGACCGCGGTCAAGGAAACCGTTGCGTCAATCTGTGTAATCTGCGGGCCTGATATGAACACAAGAACCGAAAACGATTTTTTAGGAGAAATGAAACTTCCGGCCGATGCGCCGTGGGGGATCCATACTGCGCGGGCTCTGGACAATTTCCCCATACCCGGCGGTCAGGTTCCTGCATCGGTGATCGCCGCGTTGGCGCAGGTCAAGAAGGCCTGTGCGCTGGCCAACAAAGACCTGGGATATCTGGCGGCTGAAAAAGCCGATCGAATCGTCGCGGCATGCGGCCGGGTAGCTGGAGCCTCTTGTCCTTTGCCTGCCTTGCAGGGCGGTGCCGGTACTTCAACGAACATGATGGTCAACGAGGTTATTGCCCGACAAGCCGGTGCCGATGTTCACCCCATTGAAGACGTCAACCTGCACCAGTCGACCAACGATGTCTATCCGACGGCGGTCAAGGTAGCCGCCATCTACGGATTACGCGAAGTAGCGGAAAAGATAGAGGCGTTGCAGGGCGTCTTCCAGCGGCTGGAAAAACAGTTTGCCCATATTCCATCCATCGGAAAAACCGAGCTGGTGGATGCGGTGCCCTTAACCCTGGGTGCCGAATTCGGCGCCTATGCCGAAGCGTTTGCTCGTGACCGCTGGCGCACCTTTAAATGTGAGGAGCGCTTGCGAACGATCAACCTCGGCGGTACGGCGGTGGGAACCGGACTGACCGCGCCGCGAAACTATATCTTCCTTGCCACCGACAAGCTGCGCGAGGTGACCGGCCTTGGACTGAGCCGCGGCGAAAACCTGGTCGACCAGACCGCCAACGCCGATGCGTTTGTCGAGGTGTCCGGCATCATGAAAGCGTGTTCCGCCAACCTGCTGAAAATCTGCGGCGACCTGCGTCTGCTGCACATGACCGGCAAGATTAAGCTGCCCGCCGTGCAGGCCGGATCATCGATCATGCCCGGCAAGGTCAACCCCGTCATTCTCGAAAGTGTCATGCAGATCGGCGTCAAGGTGCAGGCCAACGATTTTATCGTTACTGAATGCGCTTCGCGCGGCTCGTTGCAAATCAATGAATTCATGCCGTTGCTTGCCTCGGCGCTGCTGGAGTCGATGGAACTGCTCGGAGCCGCCGCCGGCATGCTCGCCAATCACGCGGCGGGTATCGAGGCCGACGAAGCCGAGTGCGAGCGCCAGTTTAATTCGTCGGTTGAAATCGTAACCGCCTTTCTTCCTTCCATCGGCTATGACAAGGCAACTGAACTGGTTGCCGCCTTTAAGCAAACAGAACGCACGGATTTTAAGAACTACCTTGTTGAAGAACTCGGAGAAACGATGGTTGTGAAAACACTATCTCCTCAGAATTTAATGGCGTTGGGACATCGATAATGCAGAAGACTCCAAAAAGCTTGCGGTTGCACATAGCGTTGTTTGGCCGGACCAACGTCGGGAAGTCGAGTTTCCTGAATTTGATTGCCGGGCAGGATGTGGCGATTGTTTCGGAACAGGCCGGCACGACGACGGACGTGGTTGAAAAACCGATGGAACTGCTGCCGATCGGCCCGGTCGTCTTTCTGGATACCGCCGGTATCGACGACACCACGGCATTGGGCGAAAAACGCATTGGCCGCACCGAAAAGGTGTTCGATCGGGCCGACGTGATTCTGCTTCTGCACGAAGGGGGGCGGGTAACGGAATTCGAGAAAAGGGTCGAGGCACAAGCCGAAGCCAGAAAGATTCCCGTTGTTCGCGTTGCGAACAAGATTGATCAGACGGATCGTGCCGATTGGTCTGATCTGACCAATCTGGGAGTTGACTCAACCAATCTTTCTTTCCGCGATCACGTACTGGCCGAGCTGAAGGCTGAACTGTTGCGGGTCTGCCCGGATGAGTTTATCAGCCCGCCGCCGCTGATGGGGGATCTGGTCAAGCCGGGCGGTTTGGCCGTGCTGGTGGTGCCGATCGATCTGCAGGCTCCGAAGGGACGCTTGATCCTTCCGCAGGTTTCGACGATCCGTGATGCGCTCGACAATGATGCCGCCACGCTGGTCTGCAAGGAGCGCGAATATGCCCATACGCTTTCGATGATGAAGCAGAAGCCGGACATGGCGATCTGCGATTCGCAGATGGTGCTCAAGATGGTGGCCGATACGCCGTCTGATATTCCGTGCACGACGTTTTCAATCCTGTTTGCCCGGTTAAAAGGGGACTTGCGCAAGTTTGCCATGGGGGCGGCTGCCATTGACCGGCTGGCACCCGGCGACAAAGTGCTGATTGCCGAGTCGTGCAGCCATCATGCGCTGGAGGATGACATTGGCCGCGTGAAGATTCCGCGTTGGCTGCGGCAGTACGTGGGCGTCGATGTGAATATCGACGTCTATTCCGGTCGCGATTTTCCGGACAACCTGTCGGAATATAAATTGGCCATTCAGTGTGGTGGATGCATGCAGAACCGTCGCGAAGTGCTTTCGCGCATCGAAAAATGCGAGGCCGCCGGCGTACCGATTACAAACTATGGACTTTGCATATCCCAGACGCAGGGCGTTCTGAAGCGCGTGCTTTCGCCTTTCCCGTCTGCATTGCTGGCCTACGAAGAAGAGATCGGACGGAGTGGTCTGGTCGAACAAATTTAGGAGTAGATGAATGAAACGTGGATTGCCCAAGGTAGATGTCGAGGGATTGGAAAGCTTCATTCCCGAGAACGAAATTTATGATTGGCTGGAGAAGACCAGGAATCCGGCGGTGGAGCGGGTGCGTGAAATTATTCAGCGTTCGCTGGACAAAAACCGCTTGGAGCCGGAAGAGATGGCGACGCTGATCAATGCCGATTCTCCGGAGTTGGTGGAGAAAATCTTTGCCGGCGCGCGCGAGTTGAAGAAGCGGATCTACGGCAACCGCATCGTTCTGTTTGCCCCGCTGTATGTCGGCAACGAGTGTGTGAACCGCTGCGAGTATTGCGGGTTTCGGGCCGATAACACCGAGGTGCACCGCAAGACTTTGCTGAGCGATGAGCTGGTTTCCGAGGTGGAGGCGCTCGAAGATCTGGGCCACAAGCGGTTGATCATGGTTTATGGCGAGCATCCGAAATATGATGCCCAATATATCCACGACACGGTGCAGGAGGTGTACAAGGTCAGGAAAGGCCCCGGCGAAATCCGCCGCGTCAACATTAATGCCGCGCCTCTGGATGTTGCCGGCTTCGAGAAGGTGAAGGAAGCCGGTATCGGCACCTATCAGATCTTTCAGGAAACCTATCATCGCGAAACCTACGAGAAAGTGCACCCCTCCGGGCCGAAATCCAACTATCTCTGGCGCCTGCACGGACTCGACCGCGCAATGAATGCGGGCATTGACGATCTCGGCATCGGCGCATTGCTCGGACTCTACGACTGGCGCTTTGAAACCATGGCGTTGCTGTACCACACGATCCACCTGGAGGAAAAATTCAAGGTGGGCCCGCATACGATTTCATTCCCGCGGCTGGAGCCGGCGGTCGGGACGGACATTGATCGTATCATCGAAAAACATGCGGTGTCGGATTATGACTTCAAACGACTGGTGGCGATCTTGCGGCTTGCGGTTCCGTACACGGGCCTGATCCTGACCTGCCGCGAGTCGACGGAACTGCGCAACGAAATGCTTTCCTTTGGGGTCAGCCAGATTGACGGCGGTTCGAGCATCGGTGTGGGATCCTATTCGAACGAGGATCCGGACGCCTACAAAAAGAGCCAGTTCCTGCTGGGCGACAACCGCAGCCTCGATGAAATCATTCGCGAGCTTTGCGACGCCGGCTTTATTCCATCGTTCTGCACCGGATGCTACCGCAAGGGGCGTACCGGCGAGCACTTTATGGAGTTCGCTATTCCCGGTTTCGTGAAACGCTTCTGCACGCCCAACGCCGTACTGACCTTTCTGGAATACCTGAACGACTATGCCTCCGGCGACACGCTGGAATCCGGATTGCGGCAGATCGACCGCGAGATGGAAGCGATGCCGGAAAGCAAGGCCAAGACCGAGCTTCAGGAACGCATGGAACAGGTGCGCGAAGGCGCGCGGGATTTGTATTTTTAATCGGATGGATGGACGGATATGACAGATCAGATTTTAAAGAAGGCGCGGGCGGGGGAAACCTTGTCTGGGGAGGAGATCGCGGCGCTGCTGTCGGTGACGGACAAGAATGAGGTGCAGGCGCTGTACGACTGCGCCTATGCGGTCAAGGAAGAGTATGTTGGGAAGGTGGCCTACTTCCGCGGCATCATTGAGTGCAGCAACCTCTGCATAAAGGATTGCTACTACTGCGGAATTCGACGCAGCAACAAAAACGTCGAACGCTTCCTGATGGATGAAGAAGAGATTTTCAAGGAGGCAAAGTGGGCGTACGAGGCGGAGTACGGCTCCTGCGTCATCCAGTCCGGCGAGCGGCAGGACGAGGAATACATTGCCATGATCGAGCGGGTGGTGGGGCGAATCTCGCAATATACCAACGGTGAACTTGGGATCACGCTCTCCCTGGGGGAACAGACGGAGGAGACGTACCGTCGATGGAAAAGGGCCGGCGCGCACCGCTATCTCCTCCGCATTGAAACCACGAATCCCGAGCTCTATGCCCGCATTCACCCGGCCGACCACAGCATGGAGGTGCGCAAGGAGTGCCTCGCCGCATTGCGGCGTTGCGGCTATCAGGTTGGAACAGGCGTCATGATGGGGCTGCCGGGGCAGACCATGGAGGATCTAGCCAATGATATTCTGTTCCTGAAGGAGATCGATATCGACATGGTTGGAATGGGGCCGTATATCCCACACTCCGGTACGCCGATGGGCAAAGAGATACCACCTTATACAGACGAGCAAAAACGGGAGGCCTTGACCCTTGGTCTGAAGATGATTGCCGTAACGCGCATCGTGCTCAAGGATATCAATATTGCGGCGGCGACGGCGTTGCAGGCGCTCGAATATACTGGACGCGAGCAGGGATTGCGCTGCGGTGCCAATGTGATTATGCCCAACGTAACCGAGACGAATTATCGCCCGAAGTACCAGCTTTACGACAATAAACCCTGTACTGATGAAAACTCGTCGATGTGCCGTGGTTGCCTGACTGGGCGCATCAAGGGCATCGGTGAATCGATCGGATTCAACGAGCGGGGCGATTCGGTGCATTTTCAAAAACGCCTATTGGATTAATTCTAAACGCATCGCATAATGTACTCCGTATTATTGGAGGACTTTATGCTCACGACCGTGCTTCTTGTTGCTGTTTTGGTATTGATGCTTGCCGTACTGCTGTTGCAGTTGACCGGCGGCACCAAACTGAATACACGGATTGACGAATTCAACCGGCGTCTGGGTTCGCAGATGGAGCAGGGCGATACCCGGATCCAGCGGTTGGAAGATATTTTCCGGGGACTGGAAAAGGATTTGCGCGAGGATGTCGATGGAGTGCGCAAGAAGGTCGACGAATCCCTGGAAAAAAATGCCCGCCAGTTGGGCGAGCGCGTCAAGGAGCTGATCGAAACGAACGAGAAGCGGTTGGGGGAAATCAGTGGCAAGGTCGAGGAGCGGCTCGACAAGGGTTTTGAGAAAACCACCACGGTTTTTGCCGATGTGCTTAAACGGCTGGCCTTGATCGACAAGGCACAGGAAAAAATCGCCGAGCTTTCCGGCAACGTGGTTTCGCTCCAGGAGGTGTTGGCCGACAAACGCTCGCGCGGGGCTTTCGGGGAAGTGCAGCTGTCTGCACTGATTTCCAACATGATGCCCGAAAACAGCTATTCCCTGCAGCACACGTTCGATAATGGTGTTCGTGCGGACTGCGTATTGTTCCTTCCCGAGCCCACGGGAACCATCTGTATCGACTCCAAGTTTCCGCTGGAGAGCTATCAGCGCATGACCGACTCCACGCTAGGGGATGCCGACCGGAAATCTGCCGAGCAGCAGTTCCGGCAGGATATCAAGAAGCACATCAAGGATATTTCCTCCAAATACATCATTCCCGGTGAAACCTCCGACGGAGCCGTGATGTTCATTCCTGCCGAAGCGGTGTTTGCGGAAATTCACGGACACTATCCCGAACTGGTCGAGGAGGCACAGAACGCCCGCGTGTGGCTGGCGTCGCCCACCACCATGATGGCCGTTTTGACGACTTCGCGCGCCGTGCTCAAGGATGCTGCAACCCGCAAGCAGGTGCATATAATCCAAGATCACCTCGTCGCACTATCCAAGGACTTTGATCGATTCCAGCAGCGCATGGACAAGCTTGCTACGCATATTGGACAGGCCAACAAGGATGTCGGCGACGTGCAGATCTCCGCCAAGAAAATTACCAGCCGCTTTACCAAAATTGAACGGGTGGAGCTGGATGGAGAAGAGGCTGGTGAACTGGAAGCACCCGCTTCGTAATCCATCTCTGTCTGGCCAGCGACCAGCGCCTGTCTACAGCGGCTTGCCGTTGGCAAAATAGGAACGGGTTCCCTTGGCTTCCATGGTGTCGCCAATGCGCTGGATGGCATGAACGTAAGCAGCGGTGCGCAGGTCGGATCCGATTTCGTGGGAGAGCTCATAGATGTTCTCGAATTCCCTGGCCATGATCGCCTGTAGCCGTTGATGAACTTCCTGCAGTTCCCAATACAGGCCGGAGCGGTTTTGCAGCCATTCAAAATAGCTGACGGTTACGCCGCCGGCATTGGCGAGAATGTCGGGCAGCACTTCAATGCCGCGATCAAATAGTATCTCATCGGCGTCGGCGGTGGTTGGTCCATTGGCGACCTCGACGATTCGTTCCGCCTTGATGCGGGGGGCGTTTTCGGCAGTGATCTGGTTTTCAAGTGCCGCCGGAATCAGAATGTCGACATCGAGTTCCAGCAATTCTTCGTTGGTCATATTGGTGGCATCGATGGAATGGCAGAGGGCGCTGTCGCAATAGACTGCCTGTACGTGTTTGGTTTCCTCCTTGGTCCGGATGAGGCTGGGGATGTCGAATCCTTCCGGGCGATAGATCGCACCCTGCGAATCGCTCACGGCAACAATGCGATAGCCGTCCTTGTGAAGCAGGCGGGCGACACTTTGGCCGGCGTTGCCGAACCCCTGGATGGCAATGCGCGTATTGGTCGGGTCCAACTTGTGTTTGTTTGCCAATTCACGGATGCAGTAGAACGCTCCCCGGCCGGTGGCATCGGATCGTCCGACACTGCCGCCCATGCTGACAGGCTTTCCGGTGATCACGGCAGGGCAGTGCTGGCGGCGGATGGTCGAATATTCGTCCATCATCCAGCCCATGATGCGCTCGTTGGTGTACATGTCCGGTGCCGGGATATCGACATCCGGCCCGATAAAGTCGGCAATGAGGCGGATAAAACCGCGGCTAAGGCGCTCCAACTCCATCGGGCTGAGTGATTTGGCATCCACTGAAATACCACCCTTCGCGCCACCGAATGGCACCCCGACCACTGCGCATTTGAACGTCATCCAGAAGGCCAGCGATTGCACTTCGTCGCGATGAACGGAGGGGTGGTAGCGCAACCCGCCCTTTGTGGGGCCGCGAGTGTCGTCATGCCGGACGCGGTAACCAGTGAAAAAATCGAGCGTCCCGTCGTCGCGCCGGACGGGAATGGATACCTCGAGGCAGGATTTTGGGGTTCCGATGCGCAGAGCGACCTCGTCGTTCAATCCGGTGTACTTCATCGCGGTGTAGAGGCGCCGCATCGCATCTTCAAACATACCGAGTTTCGCGGTCATAATCAACGCCCTCCAAGTCAATTGGAGTCTATGCCAGTCACATGGACGGGTCAATCGATATAGAAGGGGAGTTGGATTCCCTTGATCAATAAGTACTTTTGGAAGAGTATGATCTCGTTTTATGTGGATGTCTAAAATTGGTCTTTATCGCGTGCCGGCATTGCCCAGTGCCACGTGTAAGTTAGCGGGTGTATGCCAAAATGAGGCAGGGGCGGAACTCGAGGAAATGATTTAGGGTGACCGGTGGGGATGATTAAACAGTATGGCGCAATTCCCTTTGTGCAGGAGGACGGAGTGCTAAAGGTGGTGCTTGTCACCAGCGCCAGCGGATCCTGGATCTTTCCCAAGGGGAATTTCGAGGAGAAACTTGGCAAGTGTGGAACCGCGCAGTTGGAAGCCTTCGAAGAAGCGGGGGTAAAGGGCCGTATCCATGCAAAATGCGTCTATCGAACAAACATTATCATTCGTAGCGGAAAAAAAGTTCGACTGATACTTTATCCGCTAGAAGTTAGTAAGTTATGCAAGAAATGGCCGGAAGTTGAACGAAGGGAGAGACGCATCGTAAGCCTCGCCGATGCGGACCGCTTAATCACGACGGATGGCCTGAAAAGATGTTTGGGATGTTTTGCCCGTGATTTCCTATGATGGCCTGAATCTTGGCGCATCGGATGAAAAAGAGCATAAAGGTGCTGTCACGGAACGATCAAATGCACTAATTTTAGGTGTTGGCACAGCAATGGCTTAAATATACTGGTTTAGATAAAGAGGTCCATATGAAGCGTCGAATCCATTTCTTGTTTGCAGTTGTTATCATGCTTAGCGCTGGAGTGTCCTTCGGGGGGGAGGATCTGGAGCTGAAGGCGTCGAAAGATACGTTTGTGCGAAGCAGTGAGCATGCGAACAACAATGGTGCCAGCCCAACGCTCTACGTAGCCTATGCCCCCAATTTTAGAGCGCTGGTCGCCTTCGACCTTGAGGGCGTTACAAACCGCATTCTCAAAGCCACGTTTCGGTTCCAGCAGCAAGAAAGCATGTCCGATCCGATCTCATTGACGGTTGCGCCGCTGGCTCAAACGAAAAACAATACTGCCTGGGGCGAGGGGGGGGCTTCCGTTGGAGCTATTGGAGTGAATGCCCAGCCCGGGGAATCGTGTTATGGATGGAGCGCCTTCCCGGATGTTAAATGGGAAGGTCCCTCAGGACGCGCGGTTCAAAGCGTCGGCAATCCGAAGATTTGGGAAGCACCGCTGATCTCGAAGCAACGTATGGCATGGAAGAAAGGCGAATGGGTTCAGATCGACGTTGAAAACATTCAGTTGCTCGAAGATATCCGCCTTTCTGAAAACCCCGTTTTGACGCTCGGGATGTGGGGCACAGACGGCAATGGTCTCTATCCCATCAGTTCAAAAGAATCGGGAAGTGCCGCCCAACTGATTCTCGAAATTGAGGAAGAAAAAGACACCTCAAAATAATGGAGGGTTAATCCTGCGCATTAGTCTTCTTCTGCAGAATCCGCTCCTGCCGGTCTCGCAGGATTTCCTTATTCGTCCAGACGCCGTAGGGATCGTGATACGGCAGGCCACGGGTCGTTTCTCGGATCATTTTCAGTTCATGTTCGGGCAGGGGGATTTTAATGTCTTCCTGTCGCATCCCCGCAATGGTCCCTCCGCGTTGGCGGCCAACAGGCTCGGTTTCCCCAACAAAAAATCCAGCTTCCATTAATCCAGACCGAACGGGAATAGCCGCGCAGTAGGTCAGCAAAACGGCGTCCGGCTTCATGACCCGTTTCAACTGACGGAAGAAAT
>JBNKSB010000141.1:0-5611 GCA_050297095.1 Pontiella sp.
AGCTCCGTGCCGGGCCGCGCAGCGATGGCGACGATCCAAAAAGCCGCAGACGAAAAATCGCCTGGCACCACAAAATCGCGGGCCTTGAACCGCGGTCCATCCTGTCCATATCCCTCGATGGAAATTTGCAGTCCGTCAATTTGTACCGGTATCCCCAGTGCTTCAAACAACTTTTCGGTGTGGTCGCGAGTAGGCCGCGGCTCCACCACGGTAGTTCTTCCCTCGGCATAAAGCCCCGCCAGCAATACGCACGACTTCACCTGGGCTGACGCCATCGGCAACAGATACCCAATCCCCTGCAGTTTGCCGCCGCAAATCATCATGGGAAGAGTTCCTCTCTGACCCGTCAATCCGATATGCGCTCCCATCTGCTCCAACGGATGACGGATACGCCCCATGGGACGGGAAGAGAGAGAGTCATCCCCGACCATCGTGGCCTCAATGTCCGCGCCGGCCACCAAGCCGGCCAGCAGGCGCGTGCCCGTTCCCGAATTGCCCATGTTGAGCGGCTCGGCCGGTTGCTTCAATCTTCCATCAACACCGGTGATGTAGAGAGCATCGTCGCGAAACTTCGCCTTTGCCCCCATCTGCACCATGGCTCCCAACGTACTGCGCGCATCCTCGCCGTTGAGATACCCCGTCACCTTCGACGTCCCGTCAGCCAGCGAAGCCAACATCGCCACCCGCTGGGAAATACTCTTGTCGCCCGGCACCTTCACGGAACCCGCCAACGTTGCCGGATATATCGTTCTACTACTCATCTCTATTATGCCACTCACTTCGCTAAAGAACACGTAGGCCACGAAGACTGTCCTTCATGTTCTTCTTTTTTCCTGGTGAATTATGTTTTCAGGAATCGGTTCAGTTTTAGAATTTCGTTTCGGTCGGCGGCCGCATCCTCCAGCCAACGGCGGATATCTTCACCATTGCCATTCCTCAGGATATCGATCAACCCCTGCAACTCCATATGAAAGCGGTCCAGCTCGGCTTCGAGCGCCGCCCGGTTCGTATCGATGATATCGACCCACATATCGGCCGAGCCGGAGGCCACACGGGTGGTATCCTTGAACCCTGTCCCGCAAAAATCAGCCTTCTTTGCCGGATTCCCATCAGCCACCGACCGCGCCAGCGCAGCGGCAACCATATGCGGCAGATGGCTCGTTGAAGCCAGCATGGCATCATGTTCAGCCGGCGACATTTCCACCACCTCCGATCCCGCCTTGCGCCACAGACCCGCAACCGTCTGTTCAGCAGAATCCGGTGTATCTTCAGACGGGCATACAATGGTAAGACGGCCCTCGTACAGATCGGGATTACACGCACCCAACCCCGTTTTTTCGGAGCCGGCAATCGGGTGCGAACCAACGAAATGAACCTCTCCGCCGGCAAAAAGCGGATCCATGGTTTTGAGCAAGGCCGACTTGGTACTGCCGACATCCGTAACCACCGCACCGGGCTTGAGCGCACGGACAATCTGTTCGGCCAGTTTGGCAATCGTCCAGATCGGAACACAAATCACAACAATATCCGCAGTACGCACTGCTTCAGCAGGGTCACCAGAAACACCATCAACAACCCCTTTTTCCACGGCCTGTGTCCGAGTTTCCTCGCGCCGGGCATATCCGATGATTTCTCCTGTAAAACCCCGCTTTTTCAGGGCAAGCGCCAACGACGCTCCCATCAAGCCAAGACCCAGAATTGCAATATTTTTCGGTTTATCCATGACGGATTCCATTCATGAAAAATCAAAGGGCCGTATTCTCCAATTATTGGAAATTAATTCAACCTGAAAGCCTGCATCGTCACCCTGCCTTTTTAATACCTTTTTGGTACTATTTACATTTGACTTGGCCCTCATGCGGTACAATATAGAGACAGTTGAAACAAAAAGTTACAGGAGGTTTATTATGGCTTATGAATTACCGGCATTATCCTATGCCTATGACGCACTGGAGCCCTACATCGATGCCCGCACGATGGAAATCCATCACACAAAGCATCATCAGGGCTATGTCACAAAGGTCAATGCAGCCTTGGAGGGAACTTCATTGGAGGGAGTGGATGTCAACGAAGTGATTGCTCGCCTCGACGAACTTCCCGTTTCCAAGCAAACGGCAGTCCGCAACAATGGCGGAGGACACGCCAACCATTCCCTCTTTTGGGAAATCATGGGACCGAAATCCGGCGGAGAACCCGATGGCGATCTGGCGAAGGCCATCGCAAGTTCATTCGGAAGTTTTGACGGCTTCAAGGATGAATTCAGTACGGCCGCGGCAACCCGTTTTGGTTCCGGTTGGGCCTGGCTCTGCAAGCATGACGGCGGCGAGCTGAAACTATGTTCCACGCCGAATCAGGACAGTCCGCTAATGAAAGATGCCGGCTGTGAGGGTGGCGTGCCGATATTGGGACTCGACGTCTGGGAACACGCCTATTATCTGCACTACCAGAACCGGCGCCCGGATTATATCGAGGCATTCTTCAATGTCATCAACTGGGACAAGGTTGCGGAGAACTTCGCGAAATAACAAAAAGGCGGGTCAAAGACCCGCCTTCCCCCTTTTTTAATGTGATTCCGCCCTCCCTTGTTAGACGGCTTTGCAGAGCGGAACCGGATGACGGGCGCTTAAAAAGTGCATAGCCAGTAGACAAGCGTTTCTTTGGGGGCAAATACATCCACAATACTCGATCCGCCACTGCTCTCCCATGCATTGCAGATCCTTCGCTGCCAGTACTTTTTCAGCCTCGGACCACGAGATATAACGATGCCCTGCCTTCACCATTTCCGATCGGTACTGTTTAATGGCCTGACGGTATTGGGCAATCTCCCAACGCATCAATTCATGGAACCCGACACAGTGCATCCCACTCCCCGCATCTTGTGTACGGCCTGTTCTGTTTCGTTTATTCATGGTACATCTCCGAGTTAACTAGATAATAGCAGAGATGATGCCAGAGTTGACAAGCAGCGGTCACGCCGAGCTTCTACCGACCACGATACTTAGGATTTTTTCGCTTTGTACAACATCCAGGCCGCGAGCGTCTTGGAATCGGAGACTTCGTTTTTGCGGATTTTTTCATCCATCTCAGCTTCCGTAAGCAGCAGGGTCTCGATGCGCTCATCGTCATCGAACGAGGTTTCTCCCTTGCCGGTAACTTCGCAATAAAACACGTCGATGCGCTCGGTGCAGTAGCCGACACTCGGGTAGGTCGGCCCCAGCAGCTCCATCGATTCGGCGAGGTACCCGGTTTCTTCCTTCAACTCACGGATAGCGGTTTCGGCTTCGCATTCACCGTCGTGGTCGACGTTGCCGGCAACCACCTCGAAGCAGATGCGTTCCATCGGCTTGCGGAACTGCCGGATGAACGCGAAACGCCCATCGGGCAAGCGGGGAATAATGGCCACAGCTACCCCGTGCCTCACAATTTCGCGGATAGACCGCCGACCGTTTTCCAATTCCACCTCAAGTACATCCACATTGACGATATGGCCTTCGTAGACCGTCTCACGTGAAAGGGTTTTTTCGTACATTCGAACTTCTCCGGTTTGAACTCTCTAATGGGAACTCTTATAGTACACGTTCTATGAAACATGCGAGAAAAGACTGGGAAGCGTCGGAGGAGAATCATTTGGCGCCCTATGCCACAAAAAGCGCCAATAGCCTCGGGCGAAAACATGACGAACCGCCTCACCCGCTTCGTTCCTGCTTTGCCCGCGACCGTGACCGCATTTTCCACAGCCGTTGCTTTCGCAGGCTGGAATATAAGACCCAGGTCTTTGTCAACGGCACGGCCGACCACTACCGCACCCGCCTGACACACACCATGGAAATGTCGGCCGTCGGCCGTACCCTGGCCCGCATCCTGAAAGCCAACGAAGATTTAACCGAGTGCATCTGCCTTGCCCATGACATCGGCCACAGCCCCTTTGGCCATACCGGGGAGGACGTTCTCGACAAGCTGATGACTAACCACGGCGGCTTCGACCACAATCTGCAAAGCCTGCGCTGTATCGAGGTTGTGGAATCACCCTATCCCGGATTCAGCGGACTCAACTTGACGTGGGAGGTGCGTGCCGGCCTGCTCAAACACGAGGCGCACATCGAAGGGGCCTCGTTGAATGGCCACCCGATCGGACCATACCAGTCGATCGAAGCCCAGATTGCCGATATCGCCGACGACATGACTTATCACGCCCACGATGTTGACGATGGTCTCGAAGCCGGAATCGTTACCCTCAAGCAACTGGAAACCATGGAGTTTTGGCGTATGGCTGCAGCCGCAACCCGCGATCGCTATCCCGATCTTTCCGAATACCAGTTTGTACGCGCCACCATTCGCCGCATGCTCGAACTACAAGTCTTCGACGTTGTCGAACACGCCCGCGCAGCCCTCGAAAAACTGGACCCGCAGAGCGTCGGCGACGTCATGGCCGCCTCGCATCGCATCGTCGACTTCAGTACCGGGATGAAACAGGTGCTCGATGAATTCTCGGCCTTCATGTTCGAAAACCTCTATTTTCACCACGGAGTTGCCGATGCCACGCAGGAATCAGTGGCCATGATGCGCAAGTTGTTCCTGCACTACCTCGAGCACCCCGAAAGCATGGGAAGAAAAGCGCAAGCCCGCCTCGAACAGGAAGGCCTCTGGCGGACGGTCTGTGACTATGTCGCCGGCTGCACAGACCGCTACGCCATCGAGGAGTATCAACGATTTGGATTGGGTTCCTAGCCTCGGGCCCACCCCATTCTCGCTGGCCTAACCGTGCGAGGTGCTGTATCCTTCCCGGAGTTAACGGAAGACGAGGTACACCATGAAAGTCCACATCGAAACCATTGACGTTCTATGCAATCTATATTCCAGATGTCGCCAAGTACTGGACGAAGAATACGATCCTGACAAACAGAGCGAAGACGCTCTTGAAATCGCAGCCATGGATTACATGACCTGCCCCGAGCGGGACCAGTTTTTCAGCGTGGTAAACGATTTGGATGACGAAATCCGCAGAGAACTCATCGCCCTCGTGGGCATCGGCAAAACAAATGAAACAGACCACGCCGCCGCAGCCTTTGAAACCCTGAAAAAGGAGAGCGTTGCCGGCCCCGATACGGCCAACGACCTGTTTGGAGAGCAACGGCTCATTGAATACTGGAACACCGCTCTGAAAACACTCGGTGTTAAGTGAATCAATTGGTGCCGGGAGTGGGACTCGAACCCACATGGATTTCTCCGCGGGATTTTGAATCCAACCAAATCTCATTATTTCCCTTATTTTTGGCCCTTGGATACGATTTTGTGGTGCTAATGGGGTATTAACTCCGGCCATCGCACGACCAAACGCACAGTTTCCAACAATAGCCAAAAAGTAGCAAACTCGAAACAGTATTCGGGGTACCTGCACTCCAGATATCCCGACGACCTATTCCATTCTGTTGCCCTACCCCCAAAAAAAGGAGCAATAGAATGCAGAAAAAAACGAAACGACAGAAACGATCAGCGCGAGGTCAGGGACATCTCTACAAAAGAAAAGACGGGAAGGAATATCCTGCCAATTCAAAGGTAGAAGGAGCGTTCTACCTTGCCTACAAGGTGAACGGGAAACCAATCAAGCAGC
>JBNKSB010000142.1:0-6090 GCA_050297095.1 Pontiella sp.
AACGAAATGCAAAGCGACCTGCAAATGGCCGCCGAGTTGCAGAAGACCTTTCTGCCGAGTTCCTACCCCGTTTTCCCTGACGGTGTCGCCCCGAGCGAAAGCGCAGCGCGCTTCTGCCACCACTACCACTCGACCGGATCGGTCGGCGGCGACTTTTGCTCGGTGCATAAGCTTTCCGAAACGGAAGCGGGCATCCTGCTCTGCGATGTAATGGGTCATGGTGTACGTTCCGCCCTCGTAACGGCTCTCATGCGGGCGATTGTGGAAGAGCTTTCCTTGAAGGAAAAGGATCCCGGCCGTTTTCTTCAGCATATGAACAAGATGCTAAAGCCCATCATTCAGCGCGACGACCTCTATCTGTTTGCCACGGCTTGCTACATGGTTCTGGATGTCTCCAAGGGAACCCTGCGCTACGCCATTGCCGGGCATCCCGTCCCTATCCTTTTGAATGCCTGCTCCGGGAATGCGGAATGGCTAACCGACAACAACGACAGCTGCGGACCGGCTTTAGCCGTGGATGAGCAGATCAAGTATAAAACAGAGGAGCGACAACTGCACCCCAACGATGCGATCCTCATGTATACCGACGGACTCGTTGAAGCGTCTAATGCGAATGGAGAGGAATTTGGGCAGAAGCGGTTGCTGGATCTCGCAAACAGGCACAAGGATCGCCGGCTCTATAATATGTTCCCCATACTGGTTGATGAAATTCGCCGATTTGCCACAGGGGGGAAGCTCGATGACGATGCATGCCTGGCCGGCTGCCGCCTCACCCGCATACTCGAACGTTAAGCCCGTTTCAGTTTGCGGCGCACAAGGGTGTAGACAACCCACATGATCCCGCCAACCAGCGCGGCCTGCACGCACACAATAAACACCTTCCCAAGATTGACATTGCCTACCACCGGGGCATGATCCGTGATCTGCGGCTTGTACTGGATTGCTTCGTCAATTTTGAGGTTGGCAAATGCGTCACGGAAAACGGGCTCGTATTGATCAAACGTGTCAACCGGGGCAAACCCGCTGAGCTGAATAAATCCCCGCTCCGTCAATTGCCGGGCAACCAGAATGTTGATGCCATCTTTTTCCCGAATCTCCAGAAACAAAGCCTTGTCTTCGTTAAGCTGGGTGTCATCCCCGGCAGATTGCTCGGCAAAACGCTCCAAATCACCGGTTGAAAAACGCCCAATGTTGCGCACTTCCACCAGAATGCAAGGATAGCTCAGCCACTGACCGTCAGTAGCTTTCTGAAAACCGTAGTCATAAACAATTCCCTCGGAGGTATCGGGAGAACTCTCGCCGACGGTCTCAGTGAAGGAAACTAAAGCATCGTCTGGCATGCGCACCCACTCGCTCGGAAGCGTAATGGAAAAATAGTCCTCTGTGTCAAAGGTTTCCGCACTTGCAGAAATGACCATTGCCGCCATCCACATAAAAATCATCTTCTTCATCGCCATTTTCCCGCTCTTGATATTAGGAGTAAATTGTAACCATCAAGAAGCGAATTGCAATCCTGACTTTACTCGCAATTCCGGACAAAAATGCCTTTATCTGCGGCTCCGGTAGATACTTCCGCGATTATCCGCCCGATTTTTTGACTGTGTAGCCCATTGCCGTCAACTCGGAAACAAGAAGATCTCGGTGGTCACCCTGGATTTCAATCACGCGTCCCTTGACCGTTCCACCCGTGCCGCATTTCTGCTTCAGCTTCTTGGCCAGGTCCTTTAGGCCTTCCGGATGGAGCGGAACGCCGGTGATAACCGTCATGCCCGAGCCCTTGCGGCCCTTGGTCTCTCGTCCGACGCGGACAATCCCATTCCCCTTCGGATCTTCCGGCTTTTTCTTTTCCGGCTTAACGCGCCCCTTGTCGGTCGAAAATACAATGTCCAGATCGCCAAAACCCTTCATCGATGCACCAACCTTGTTCCCTCCTCGGAAAATTCGATCAACCGCTTCTTGTACAACGCCCCGATCGCCTTCTTGTAGGTTTTCTTGCTCACCCCGAAAAGTGCATTGATTTTTTCGGGCGGCGTCTTGTCGGTAACTGGCATGAACCCATCGTGCGACCGAAGGTGCTCAAGGATCACATCTGTCAGCTCCGTTACCTTGCCGTATCCCGGCCGGTTCAGCAAGAGGTCGATCCGTCCATCGGGACGCACCTGCTTGATGTAGCCATCCATCCGCTGTCCGCGTTCGAGCGGCTGGAACACCTCGTTGTGGAAGACCATGCCCCACCGTTCGTTGTTGATGATCGCCTTGTAGCCGAGGTCCGTGCGTTGCCAGATGATGAGATCCACCTGTTCGCCAACCTTGTAGAACCGACGCGACTCTTCCAGAAACTTGTCGAGCTTGGAGGATGCCACGATCCTGCCGCTGACACGATCGAGATAGATATGCACCAGGTAGGACTGCCCCTTTTTCATCGGCATCCGCTGTTCACGGAACGGGACCAGCAGATCCTTAGGAAGTCCCCAGTCGAGAAACGCACCGATCGTCGAGGTCTCTTTCACTTGCAGCAAGGCAAACTCGCCCACCATGGCCTTCGGATGCTTCGTCGTGGCCGTGAGGCGGTCCTCGGAATCGCGGAATACAAAGACATCGAGCGGATCGCCTGCCGCCCATGTTTTCGGAACATAGCGCTTGGGTAACAGGATTTCACCATTCTGCCCGCCATCCAACAGCAGACCGAACTCGCACTGCCGCACGACGGCAAGACTATTCATTTTTCCAATTTCAACCATGGGCGGGCACTTCTATAGATAGAACCCCGTCGAGTCAAGCCGCGAAGGCCGAGCTTCATGGCCGGATTCGGGTTTCCACGCATTCCGTGATTGATTCACTCTCCCGGCTGGATAAACTGGTTGTTTTATTTTCAGGGAGAGTCAATGGCAGCAAAAGAAACACCCATGATGGCGCAATATCGGCAGATTCGGCGCGAACTGCCGGAGGATACCATCCTCTTCTTCCGGTTGGGCGATTTCTACGAAATGTTCTTCGACGACGCCAAAACCGCGTCCGATATCCTCGACATTACCTTGACCAAGCGACACAACACGCCGATGTGCGGCGTGCCCTACCATTCCGCCTCCGGCTATCTCGAACGACTGGTGCGCGCCGGAAAAAAAGTGGCGATCTGCGAACAGATCGAGGACCCCGCTACAGCCAAGGGCGTGGTAAAGCGCGACGTCACCCGCATCGTGACGCCGGGAACAATCCTCGACGAGGTAACACTCGAGGGGAACCAGAATAATTTCCTGGCCGGACTCTTTCGCAACAAGGATTGCTTCGGGCTGGCCATGCTCGATCTTTCTACCGGCGAGTTTTGGATCGAGGAATCGAACGAAGTAGCCAACGTTCAAGCCAACCTTTCACGCTACGCCCCCGCCGAATGCATTGTGGCCGAAGAACAGATGGACGACCCCGACTTTGTCGAGCTGGGGCTGGAAGCCACCAACACTCTGCTGACGGCCTGCGAGGACTGGACCTTCGAAGCCGTTTCGGCCAACGATTTCCTGTTGCGTCATTTCGACATTCATTCTCTAGAGGGCTTTGGTTGTGCAACGCAGACGGCCGCCGTTGGCGCTGCCGGCGCGGTGCTCTACTATGTAAAGACCGAGTTGCGCCGCAATCTTTCGCACGTGCGCAGCATTCGCGTGAAGAATCCGACGGACTACATGTTGATGGATGAAACCACTGCCACCAATCTGGAGCTGGTCGCGCCGATCAATTCCAACCGGCAAGCCTACAAGGCCACGCTTTTGAACGTGCTTGATTGCACCTGCACCTCCATGGGCGGACGCCTGTTGCGCGAATGGCTGTTGCGCCCGCTCAATGATCTCGACCAGATTACTTCCCGGCACGATGCCGTTGAATTGATGGTGAATAACCAGTCGTATATGCGAAGCGTTCGCGACGTGCTCGGCGACATCAAGGACATTGAACGACTCATCTCGCGCATCGGCTCCACCAGCGGCAACCCACGCGATGTCCGCGCGATGGGCGTGTCGCTCCAGCAAATGCCGATGATCAAAGCATTGCTCAACGGCAAGGGCACGATCCTGGAGCAGCTTGGAGAACAAATCACGTCCCTTCCCGAGCTGGTGGCCTTGATCGATTCAGCCATCGTCGACGAACCCCCGATCAACCTCAAGGACGGCGGCGTAATCCGTACCGGCTATCACGCCGAGCTCGACGAGCTGCGTGATGCGGCAACGCTCGGCCGTAAATGGCTGGCCGAATACCAGGCAGCGGAAATGGAGCGCACCGGCATCAAATCGCTGAAGGTACGGCACAACAAAGTGTTTGGCTACTACATTGAAATCAGTAAGAGCAACCTCGACCTCGTACCGGAAGAATATATCCGCAAGCAGACACTGGTGAACGCCGAACGCTTCATCACGCCGGAACTGAAGGAGTACGAAAACAAGATTCTGGGCGCGCAGGAGCGTTCGGTTGGTCTAGAGCAGGAAATCTTTACTGAAATCCGGCAGCAGACTGTTGCCCGCCTTGAAACCATCCAGCGCAACGCACTGTCCATCGCCCAGGTCGACGTACTGGCCACCTTTGCAGAACGTGCGCTTTCCAACAACTATGCGCGACCGAAGATGGCCGACAATGGAAACATCCATATCCACGATGGGCGCCATCCCGTGGTCGAACAGATGCCCGATGCCGAACGATTCGTGCCCAACGACACCCTTCTCGACCTCGAAACACACCAGTTGATTATCATCACCGGCCCTAACATGGCGGGCAAGTCCACCTATATCCGGCAAGTGGCATTGATCACCATCATGGCGCACATGGGGTGCTTCGTGCCGGCAGCCAAGGCGGAGATTGGCATCGTCGACCGCGTATTCACACGCGTCGGTGCCAGTGATGATTTGGCGCGCGGACGCTCGACCTTCATGGTGGAAATGCAGGAGACGGCCAACATCCTGAACAACGCCACGCCCAAAAGCCTGATCGTGCTCGACGAAATCGGGCGCGGCACCAGTACGTTCGACGGCATCAGCATTGCGTGGTCGGTGGCGGAATTCCTCTGCAAGAACGAATCGATACGGGCCAAGACGCTATTCGCAACACACTACCACGAACTGACCGATCTCGCATTGACCCTTCCCAACGTCAAAAACTTTAGCGTACTGGTAAAGGAAAAGGGCCACTCGATCACCTTCCTTCGCAAGATTGTTCCGGGCGCGGCCGATAAAAGCTACGGCATCCAGGTCGCCCGCTTGGCCGGGCTGCCCGACGCAGTCATCGAACGTGCCTCGGATATCCTTAAGAATCTGGAGGAAGGCGAGTTCGGCGATACCGGCCAACCCAAGCTCGCAAAAAAACGGCCTCACAAGTTAAAAGCAAATATGTCACAGCTCGATTTGTTCTGATTTTTCAACGAACCTCGCACTTGCAAAACCATTGAGAATCATCCTACCTTATTTCATTACTGAAACAATCAAGGGAGAAGTTATGAGCAAGAAGCCATTTGGTACTGCACTGGTTGCGTTGGGTCTTCTATTTATTGCTGCAATAGGTTTTCGAACCATCAGCACCCCCGAGATATGGACCCATCTGGCTCAGGGCAGAGTCAACGCCCCGATTTCCTTTTTGGCCTCTGACGGCGTCGTAAATACCACATGGCTCTACGATAAGCTGGCTTACGCGGCATGGAACATGGGCGGCGCCAACCTGCTCATTCTTCTCAACATCGCGGGGCTACTCGGCACCTTCATCCTGTTGCTGCAGGTTTCCAAAAAATGGGGAGGAGCACTGAGTCAGGGATTCGCCCTGCTGATCTCCGGCCATCTTCTGTTCCAGTCACTGGACGTTGGACCGATGGTTGTCATGATGTTGTGCATTGCCCTTACCCTCTATCTGGTTTCCATTCTTAAGCAGCCAGGCATGCTGTTTGCAACGCTGGTTCCGTTGGAGATCCTTTGGACCAACTTGCATGGGTCCTTTATCTACGGACCCTTGATCGTCGCCCTGATGGCATTTCAGGCACAGCAACAAAAAACCGGCTCCACAGGGCGCAAACGAAAAAAACAGGGCATTCAATCGAACACGTATGCAATGCTGGCCGTTGCCATG
>JBNKSB010000143.1:0-6668 GCA_050297095.1 Pontiella sp.
TCGATATGGAAGTGTTGATCGGGGAGATTCCCGGCGGCTCCTTCGGATGTCGCTTGCTGGTTGAGCAAAAGGGGGGGTCCTATCCCGCGGCGGATTCCGATGCGGGACAACGTCCGCTGCTTCCGATTTTCAAAACGGTCCCGGTCGACGAGAGACTGGTGGATAAAATGAGGGCCTATCCGAACGAGATGACCCTTGATGGTCCCGTCTTTGGGGTGATAGCGGGTACCAAATAGCCAGACTACATGTTGCCCTGTGGGTTCCGTTTGCTCTCCGGTTACTCTCCTATAAAGGATCGGCCCGGGTTGAGGGCATCACTGTTGTTGGTCTGTCTATCGGGCGTGCTCAGTCCATTATGTCGTTTAATTGAAGTTATTCTGAAGGAGCGCCCTCCCAACCTGGATGGTGCGAAAATCAAGATTGCAACGGAATAGCGACTTATGAAATGGAATATCGCGTTCGCTAGAGTATTCACTTTAACTATGGGTATCTGTTTTATGCCTGATCTGCTTCATGCTGCCGTTACCAACGACGTACGGGTCAATTCCATTGGCTACAAACCATCCTATGCAAAACACGCCACCGTCATGGGCGACCACGGCGACGCCGTCTGGAACATCCGCCGGGCGTCCGACGGTTCCATCGCACTGTCGGGAAAGCTTCCGCCCGCAACGAAAACCTCCGACAGCGACGAGACGGTGCAACTGGCCGATTTTTCCGCGTTGAAGGGGCAGGGGAGTTTCTATCTGGAAGTCGATGGCTTGGGTCGCTCGGTCGATTTCCGGGTGGCGGACGGTGTATACAACACATCCTTCGAACTGCAGATGGTCGGCCTGTACGGACTGCATTGCGGCACGGCGGTTACGATCCACCACGGCGGCGAGACCTTCCACCACGATGCCTGCCACCTGAAGGATGGAAAAACGGACTTCGTGGGCGGCTCCGGCACGGTGGACGGAACGGGTGGCTGGCACGACGCGGGAGACTACGGGAAGTACATGGTCAACACCGCCTTCACCATGGGCGTGATGCTCAAGGCCTGGGAGCGTTTTTCGGAGCAGCTCGGCAAGGTGGTCTTGCCCATTCCCGAAACCGGAGGCACTTTTCCCGACTTTCTCGACGAGATGAAATACGAGCTCGACTGGATCCTGAAAAACGCGGCGGTTTACAAGGATGGGCGCATTCCGCACAAGTTGACCCGGACCCACTTTGCGGGCATGGTCATGCCGGAGGCGGACACGGAGGATCGCTACTGGGTGCCGTATGGCTCCGCCGCCACCGCCGGCTTTGCGGCGGTCATGGCCCAGGCCGCGCGCATCTACAACCCCTTCGATGCCGCCTATGCCGCCAAGTTGCAGGCGGCGGCCGACAAAAGCTATGCCTGGCTTCAAGCAAATCCGGAAGACCATCCCGCCGACCAGAGCGATTTCCACACCGGAGGGTACGGCTGCCGCGATGCGGATTTCCGCCTGTGGGCCGCCGCCGAAATCTGGGAAAGCACCGGCGCGGAGAAAGCCCTGGACGATTTCGAAGACCGGGCGGCCAAGCTCGAAGACAAGATTAACCGCGGCTGGGGCTGGGGCGATCCGGGCAACCTCGGCATGTTCACCTACCTTCATTCGAAGCGGAAGGGGCGGAAAAGCTCGATCGTGCGCGACGTGCGCAAGGATTTGGTGGCCGTGGCCGATGCGATCATCGAGGACGCGGATGCGCAGGGCTTTGGCCGGGGATTGGAGGGCTATTTTTGGGGCTGCAACGGCGGCGTTGCCCTTCAGGGCATGATACTCCAGTACGCCCATGATGAAGACGGTGGCCGGGAATATCTGGATTGCGCCATCGACCAGATCAGCCATCTGTACGGCCGCAACACCTACAACCGTTCCTACGTGACCGGCGAAGGCATCAACCCGCCGATGCATCCGCACCACCGTCCTTCGGAAGCGGACGGCATCGCCGCCCCCTGGCCGGGGCTGCTGGTGGGCGGCGGCTGGCCGACCGCCACCGATTGGAAGGACGAAGAGGCCAGCTTCGAGACCAACGAGATTGCCATCAACTGGACGGCGGGCATGGTCTACCTGCTCGGCATGTTCGTGGATTATTCCGAGATGCCTGCCGGTTCCATGTAAACCCGGGGCGAAAATGAACAATCTCGCTGTTGTCGGAATAGCGGAGGGCCGGGCCAGCCACCTTGACAAATTAAGGTTCTACTCCTATATCCAACGTAGTGGAACCGCTTTCCGGAACGTTCCTTTTTGTGTGTCCCGTCTGTGTTGAAGACGGTTTCCTGCTGTAAACTTTGTAATGAAGGTCTCCATATGCATGGATGTGGTCGAATCGTGTTCGCGAGCCGAGGCCTGCCGATGGCGGTGCTGGCCATCGGAATGCTTTTGGCCGGTACGGCCCGGGCCAACGACGACCAACTCATCTTCGGCGAATTCACCAACATCGTTTATGGCACGCGGACGTACAACAACGGATGGAGCGACTGGAGCTGGGTGCCGGTCTTTGCCACGAACAATCCCGTCCACTCCGGCAGCATCTCCCTCTGTCTGGCGCCAAGCGGCACTTGGCAAGCCTTGAAGTTTGTCCACGAGCCGATCGATACCGCGCTCTACACCGACCTGACCTTTTGGATCAACGGCGGGGCCACCGGCGGGCAGAGGGTAGAGCTCAAGGCCTCCTTGGGAGGAACGGACCAGGTCGGCGTTGAAGTCGGCCCGGCTCCCACCAATTCATGGAAGCAAGTGGTTGTTCCACTGGATGTGCTGGGCATTGCCAGCAAGACCAATTTCGACGGACTTTTATTCTGGGTGACCTTCGATAGCCCGCAACCACCGGTCTATCTGGATGACATGGCGCTCACCGCCGCACTGCCGCCGGAAACGGTTCATGTGAGTGTGGATGCCGCCCAAACCGTGCGGACCGTGTCTGCGCGGGTTCTCGGCGTCAACATGGCGGCCTGGGACGGCAACGTGGACACCGCAACAACGATCGACCTTTTAAACGATCTGGGCAACCCGTGCCTGCGCTGGCCGGGCGGTAGCTGGGGGGATGCCTATCATTGGACCGACGAGCATCATTTGGATGGTGACGGGTATCGCGGCTGGGGTTCCTTTTCAAGCGATTTCATCAACGTTGCCACGAATACGCACGCCCAGGCCTTCATCATCGTCAACTATGGCACCGGCACGCCCGAGGAAGCCGCCTACGGGGTACGGATGTTCAACGTCACCAACCACTGCAACTTCGCGTACTGGGAGGTCGGCAACGAGAATTTCGGTTCGTGGGAGGCGGATAGCAACACCAATGCTCCTTGGAAACCCCATGATCCGTGGACGTATGCGATGCGGTTCAAGGAATACTATACGCAAATGAAGGCGGAGGATCCGGACATCAAGGTCGGCGCGGTGCTGCTGGGGAGCGAAGACGCTTCCGCCAACTATACCGACCATCCCGCAATCAACCCCCGCACGGGAGAAACCCACAACGGCTGGGATGCGGTCATGCTGAACACCATGCGCACCAACAACGTCGTGCCCGACTTTGTGGTCGTGCACAAATACGCGCCGAATATCGGCGATACCGGGGATTTGCTCTGGTCCAGCACCTGGGCCGGCGACGCGATTCGGATTCGCCGGATATTGAACGATTATCTGGGGGATGCCGCGACCAACGTCACGCTCGAATGCACGGAGTATGGCGCGGGCGGCGACCGCCAGAGCGTCAGTCTGGTCGGTGGTCTGTTCCTGGCCGACAGCCTGGGCCAGGTGCTGCAGACCGAGTTCGATTCGCGGCTCAAGTGGGACCTCCGGAACGGACAGTCCGCGTTGCCAAACCCCGACCCGGCGCTTTACGGGTGGCGGAACTACTATGACGAAGGCATTGTCTATGGCGCTGGCAACGTGGACAACCGCTATCCGTCCTTTTACATCAACAAATTGATGACGCGCTTCGTGGCGGATGGCGACACCGTGATTTCAGCCTCTTCGGACTATCCATTGCTGGCCGCCTATGCGGTCCGGCGCGCCAATGGAGCGCTCTCCCTGCTGGTCATCAATAAAAGTTCCTATGCATCGCTGGACGCGACGATCGATCTTTCGGGTTTTCGGCCTTTTCCCGAGGCCACGGTCTACAGCTACGGCATCCCCCAGGACGAAGCCGCACGCACCAACGGCCCGGCTCTGTTGCGGGATATCGACACCAACAGCCTCTTTTCCGCGGCCACCCATTTCAGCCACACCTTTCCTCCTTATTCGGCCACGGTGCTGAGTCTGCCCCCCGACCGGTCGAAGCTGGTGGTCATGCCTTCGGCATCGGATCAATTCGTGTTTCAACTTCAGGGGCAGGCGGGGGCCTATTTCATTCAGCGATCGGATGATCTGGCATCCTGGAATACCGTATCGACCAACACGCTGGACGATGCCGTGCTGGATCTCACCAATTCCGTTTTCGATGACAGGAACTTCTACCGCGCGGTATGGGAGCCATGATGCTCCGCCTTTACAGTATCCGGCTCTCACACTGCGTCTCTCAGGATTGCTCTTCGAGCGACTACTTCGGATTACATGGCCGCAACGATCCTCTGCGAAACCCGGGAACTGTAGGATATGAATAAGCGAATCATAGAAATGCCGCCCATCACCTATGCGCTCTACAAGCTGGAGCTGTAGACGGCGCAAATTCCATAGGGGTTGCGGGGACTGAATCCGACCTGCTACATTGAACCGCTTTAATCAAGGAATAGGTATCATGAATTATCGTATGTTTAGGTTGGTCGGTTGTTTGAGTGTTTGGCTGCTGCCCTTGTCGCTTTTGGCCCAGCTGGATCCGACGCCGTGGCGGATCGTCGATGTGAGCAGCGAAAATCTGCTTACGGGCGAATCGGCGGAGATGGCCATTGACGGAAATCCCGAAACCCAGTGGCACACCCAATGGCACAATGCGCGCGGGATCGAACCCGCCCAGCCACCCCATTTCATTACGATCGACTTTGCCGAAAAACATCCGGTCAGCGCGATCCGGTACCGGTCCCGCGCGCATGGCGAGGGTGGCGTGGCCGAGCAGTATTCCATGGAGCTGAGCTTGGATGGCCAGACGTGGAAGACGGTTTCGGAGGGCCGTTTTACTTATAGAAGCGGGATGAGTGTTCATGCGACCGTGACGTTGGATAAACCGGTTATGGCACGTTTTCTTCGCTTCACGGTCTTTTCGCTGTGCCCGTCGGAAAAGTCGAACGAGTCCGGTCTGGTCGTCGGGGAAATCGATGTGGCCACTCCGGATTCCCCGTTGGTTCCCACGACCTTGATTCCCGTGCCGCAAAGCCGCGAATGGTGCTATGGGGGGTATGATTGGCGCAACCGGCACCGGGATCTGCTTGCCTATGCCGCCGCCCATCGGCCGCAACTGGTATTTCTGGGGGATTCGATCACGCATCGCTGGGGCGCGGAGCCGTGCATTCCGTCCCTGCATGTCGGGACGTCGGTGTGGAACAGCTACTATGGCGATCGCAACGCCCTGGACCTGGGCTATGGCTGGGACCGGCTGGAAAACATGCTCTGGCGCTTGCAGCATGGCGAACTCAAGGAAGCGGATCCCAAGCTGGTGGTCCTTATGGCGGGAACGAACAATCTGGAGGTCAACAACGGCGAAGAGATTGCCCTTGGCGTAGCCGGGCTATGCGACGAAATCCACCGCCAGAAGCCCAAGGCCCGGATTCTCCTGCTGGCCATTTTCCCCCGCGGCTGCGATGCCCAAACCCAAGAGCAACTGCAAAAAGCTAACCAGCTCATCGGCCAGCTGGGGAAACGGGACTACATCACCTTCAAGGACATTGGCTCCGCCTTGCTGGATGAAAACGGCCAGATCACCCCGTCCATCATGCCCGACTGGCTGCATCCGAACGAAGAGGGATACCGTCGCTGGGCCCAGTCCATTGAAAATGAAGTTTCCAAGGCTCTGGGGGATACGCCGAAGAAGTAGGCATCCATGGCTAGGCTCGGCATGGCCGCAACCAAAAGTTAAACCTCCCGGGTTTGTCTGCAGCCAGAGTTTGATGGCATCATTCCTTGGCGGACTTTGAATTCGAATACTTAGCAGAATGCTTTGTAGGACGTGCCTCCCGAAGGGGGCGCGCTGGCAGGTCGGGTTGGTGAAAACGGCTTAACTTAGTGCCATTCGCCACAGACCTTCTCAAGACGCCATTGGCTTTAACAGTTGGACGTTCGGCGGAGTCATTTTCATGTTACTGAAACATACTGCGAAGGCTCGAAACCTATCCCTGTTGATGCGGGAGTGTGTGTATAACCTAACTTAGTTAAATGTTGCGAAATAGGTACGCAGTGCAGAGGTGAATTAGCCAATTATTCCGCGATCAGCTGAACAAGGCTTGAATGGCGGATGGTTGAGAGCCAGCATAAATCCGAAAAATGGCGTGTAGCCATGAATGCGTCGGAATTTATTGGTTCGAGAGCTCTTCCCTGTTCCCTGCGGATCGAAAATAAACGAGGCATATGATGATACAAGAGATTATACACACTGAAAATCTAACGATTCGAAACTCACGTGTTGTTAACCATCATTTGGGTTCGGAAAAGTTCATAGTGCAAGCGGAGGTAGCATCCGAAAATCAAGAGAATGATGCCAAGCTTGAGGATGCGCATCAATGGAGG
>JBNKSB010000144.1:0-6935 GCA_050297095.1 Pontiella sp.
ATGGTACGATGCCTTTCCGCCCAGGTTTGGTGGTGGCCTGCAGCGATACTGCGCAGGTGTTGCAGTTTCTGGAGGACATCAAGGAAAAGGCTGGCGAAGGAGGGCCGGAGCTGCTTGTGGAGGCGGCAAATGGGGTCGTGCTCGCCAGTCTTGAGCGGGATGTGCTCGACTCGGTAAAGGCCGCTCTCGCTGGCGACGATTCCGTTAGTAGCCATGGTGTGCTGGAGGCGATGGTCGGTCAGTATGCGGGTAACGCAGAGAAGCTTATGCTGGTTGGTCTGGGCGGCATCATGCGCTGGGCGGGTTGTGACGGAGTTTACGCCCTGTCCCCACCAACGGTTACCGAAGAGGTAAACAGGCAAATTGCCGACCATTACGAGGCACTGGCCAAGGTCATGGAATCCACCATGCTTGTGGTGCATACCGAAGAGCAACCGAATGAACTGGCAATCAAAGCGAGGTTGAGTGGAATTCCTCCGTTAAGCAAAATCATTGACCCAATGATTCAAATACAACGGATGGACGCAGAGATCTCGGAAAAGTTTGCTCGGCGGAGAGCGGAGAAGCGGCGCAACCGCTCCGGGGTAGCGGATAAAAAGCTTACCGCCACCATACTTGAAACCGATGTTTCGCCGGCAATCGATGGGGTTCTGGATGATGTATGGAGCAAGGCGCGTGTCTATCCGGTGGAAAAGACGGTGACCGGAATATATGACAGAGAACAGGGGTCTCCGATTGCCGGCAACGAATTTACCGCCGAGTTCCGAATGCTATGGGATGCCGAAAAGCTATACGTCTTCATGGATGTGACCGACAGCACGCCGAACCACAATCCAGATATCGGTTGGCAGTTTAGCGACAATGCCATCCTTTATATCGACGCGACGGATGCCCAGCGCGACAGCTTCGGTCCCACCGACTACGAGTTCGCTTATTGCTGGGGAGAAAACATGGCGAATATCCTGTCGGAAAAAAAGCATGGTCAGATGAAAAACGTCGTTTGCGGCTACGATAATACCGAAAAGGGCTACTGCGTGGAAATCGCCATCCCCTGGTCGACATTGGGAACGCCAAGTCCCGGTGCCGGCACCAAAATCGGTGTCGACGTGCAGGTCAGCGACAATCAAGCCGGCCCTCAGCGTAATCTGTTGCTCGGCTGGCAGGACGACACGAATGGCGCTTGGCTGCATCCGGCGCTGTTTGGCCGTGCCGTACTGATGGGGGGTGACGGGGTAGAAATTTCGCAAGAGGGAACGCGCTCCCCGGAACCGTCCGCCGCAAACAAGCAGTTTGCCGTTGGGTTTAAGAATGGCCGCCACACCATCGCCAACACCGGCGAAGGCGTGGTGGAGATAACCACCGATGGCAAAGATGGTGTATTGCAGCTCGGTCCGAGCGGAACGGGCTACTTTGACGACGGTACCCAACTGCAGATCGATGGCATCCGGATCAAGCTGGGGATAAAGAAAGAGGTAGAGAATACCGGAACCGAGCGAATCCGCATCACCTACCGGGGTGGCGATGGCGCGGAGAAAACCATGATACTCGGCCCCTGTGGAACCGGTTATTTCAACCGGGCAATACCCCTCGATATAACCATGGATTCAGGAAACATGTAGCGGGATAACAGGAGGCCGGAAGATTCAAGTGTTTGGACGCTTGTCGACAGGTGCCGGAGTTGAGATGGATACCGTTCAATGAATAGACGTAATCAGCTGCAATGGATCGTACTGCTGGCTATGGCCGTGGTGCTGCCGACCGTGAGCCTGCTTTGGTTCATGAGCCGGGTGGTGGCCAACGAACGGCTGGTGATTCGCCAGAAAATGGCATCCTTTTACCAACGCCAGCTGGAGGATGCTTCCGCGCAGGTGAAACGCTCGGTCAATGAACGTTTCGCCGAGATCGATCGTGCCGACTGGTCGTCCGATCCATACGGCCTGTTTCGTCGGTTGGTGCTGAAGGAACATTTTCAGGGGGTTGTCGTTTGGAGTCGGGAGGGAACGCTGATCTATCCCTCGACTGGTGATTCGTACCTCTACGGCGATCCATCCTTTAAAAGGCCGCTGGACACGGCCAGGGAGCTGGAGTTTGTTGAACAGGACTGGGCGGCGGCCGCGTCGGAATACAGCCGGGTTGTAACATCAACGGCCGATCGTTCCATTCGTCGGTTGGCGCTCGCCGGCCAGGTCCGTTGCCTGACGCACCTCAAACAATGGGAGGACGCGATGAAGGCCGCCCTAGGTGTTGCGGATACCTCCGGCGCGCCGGCACGCCTGCTTTTGCTTTCCCGAATCACCGGAACGGGATCGCCGGAAGACGAAGCAAGATTGTTTCAGGCGTTGGAACACGATCTGTTCCGAAGCCATAACCCGGATTTTGCGCCGGGGTCGGATTTTGCCAAGACGGAGGATTATCTGCCCGCCGAAGAAAATCTGCTCATTGCGCGCAAGCTGTTGCATCTGATGCCGGCGCTCGACACCCCCGGAATGGAACCGCAAGCAGAGCGCCTGCAAAAACTCATTCTGGCAGAGGAGCGGTCGATTGCCGCCCGGAACGCCTTTCCCCATCCGGCCGGACCGCTGAATGCGCCGGTTCCCGCTCAACTCGATGGCGAGCGAGTCTACATGCATCGCTATCAGACGCCGTTCGTGGAAATCATGATCGTGCTCGATAATGAAGGTTTGGCATCGGAGCTGGATGGATACCGTGCCGAGTTCGAAGGTTCGGACGCCTGTTTCCGTATTGTTGATGCGCAGGGAAACCGGATTGCCGGCGAGCCCGGGGACGGGATCCCCGCGATTGCAGCCACGCCGTTGCCCCACGGATTCCCGGAAGGCCGCGTGGAACTCTATTTTCCGGACGGCAGTATTTTTGACAAGACAGCGGGGCACCAGATCACCGTCTACATCTGGACCGGCGTGCTGGTGATTCTGCTGATGATTACGGTCGGGGTCTTTGCCGTACTGGCGGTCGGCCGGCAGATCCGACTGAACCGGATGAAGAATGATTTTATCGCCACGGTATCGCACGAACTGAAAACCCCGCTGGCCTCCATGCGCCTGTTGGTCGACACGTTGCTCGAAGGACGCACGCGCGACGAAGCGCATGCCGAGGAATACCTACGGATGATTGCCCGCGAGAACGAACGCCTGACCCGCATGATTGAGAACTTTCTCACGTTTTCGCGCATGGAGCGAAATAAAAATGCTTTCACCATGGCGAAAGCGTCGTCGGGCGTGATGGCCGAAGATGCCATTGATTCCGTCCACACAAAATACAAGGCCTGCGGCTGCTGTCTTGAAACGAATATGGCCGATAACCTGCCCGAGATTCTCGCGGATCACGATGCCATCGTGACGGTGCTGATCAACCTGCTGGACAATGCCTGCAAATACACCACCGACGACAAGCAGATCAAGCTGGCGGTGTTCGCCGAGGGCGATGAAGTTTGTTTCGCGGTGTCGGACAACGGTATCGGGATGTCAAAGCGCCAGTTGCGCCGTGTTTTCGAGCATTTCTACCAGGCGGACGACACGCTGGCCCGTACGGCGGAGGGTTGCGGACTGGGCTTGAGTATTGTTCAATTCATTGTAAACGCGCATAAGGGGCGCATTGAAGTGGAAAGCCAGCCCGGTGCGGGAAGTACGTTTACGGTACGTTTGCCGGTCAGTCATCAAAAGGGAGTATAGGCGGAATCATGGAAACGGTACTGATTGTAGAAGACGATCCGAGCTTGCTTACCGGCCTGAAGGACAACTTTGCCTACAAGGGCTACAAGGTGCTAACGGCTGCCGACGGCGAAAAGGGGCTCGATGCTGCGCTGAACGCCAAGCCCGACCTGATCCTTCTAGACATCATGTTGCCGAAAATCAACGGCTATGAAATCTGCCGCCTGATCCGCCAGGAAGGGCTGGAAATGCCGATCATCATGCTCACCGCCAAGGGCGAGGAATCGGATGTGGTGCTGGGGCTCAATATCGGCGCGGATGACTATGTTACGAAGCCGTTCAGCATCAACGAGCTATTGGCCCGTTCCGCCGCCTTTCTCCGCCGTACCCGAAAAGAGGTCGAAGATGTGGTCGAATTCGGCGGTCTGCGGCTGGACTGCGCAGCCCGGCGGCTGACTCGCGACGGTAATGGGATCGAGCTGTCGCCCAAGGAGTTCAACCTGCTGGCCTATTTTGTGGAAAAACAGGGCAGGGCGCTGACGCGGGACGAAATCCTGAACGCGGTCTGGGGCTACGATTGCATCGTCACCAGCCGCAGCGTCGACCGCTTCGTCACGACCCTGCGCAACAAGATCGAGCCCGATCCGGCCAACCCGGTTTTCATCCATACCGTCCGGCAAATCGGCTACCGCTTCGATCCGGCATCCGCCTGATCCTCCTACCCCGAACAGGCTTCACGATGGGAGGGCCTGCCATAGGCCGTCAAATTTTCGCTCTGTCAGGGTTCGGGGGTTATGTGGCCATTCTGGCATTTTTCGGTTCAATGCATTTCTGCGGCCGATTTTGTCCGTTTTTCGATGGTTTCACCCAAAATAATGGCGAAATAGGGATCATATCCCGTTGCTATGAAACAGCCGCGTCTGCTATTCTCTCTAGATCAATTTCACCGAAAGGAAAAGGACAGTTATGTCTGATGCTCAAAACGATCAAAATGCCATAAATTCGACGGCCGAAAGAGCCTCGCAAAACCCCGATGCAAAGGGCTATGGCGCCGACCATATTACCGTTCTCGAAGGCATCGCCGCCGTCCGGAAGCGTCCGGCCATGTACATTGGCGATACCGGCTCCCGCGGCTACCACCACTGCGTTTATGAAGTAGTCGACAACTCGATCGACGAGGCGTTGGCGGGGTACTGCTCCAACGTTGAAGTCTGCATCAACGAGGACGGTTCCTTGTCCGTGACGGACGATGGGCGCGGTATTCCGGTGGACATCCATAAGACCGAGGGCAAGCCGGCCGTAACCGTGGTCATGACGGTCCTGCATGCCGGCGGCAAGTTTGACTCGGATACCTACAAGGTTTCCGGCGGCCTGCACGGCGTGGGCGTTTCCTGCGTGAATGCCCTGTCCGAATGGCTGGAAGTCGAAGTCAAGCGCGACGGTTATGTGCACCACCAGCGCTTCGAGCGCGGCGTCGAGGTCACCGAACTGGTCAAGATCGGCAAGACCACCGAAACCGGCACGAAGGTCACTTTCAAGCCCGATACCACGATCTTCACGCACGAAGGCGGTTTCCAATGGGATATCCTTTCCGCCCGTCTGCGCGAGCTGGCCTTCCTCAACCGCGGCGCCAAGATTACGCTGACCGAAGATGCCACCGGCCGCGAAGAGGTCTTCAAGTATGACGGCGGCATCATGGAGTTCGTCCAGCATCTCAACCGCAACAAGGCGCCGATGCATCCGGATGTGATCTATTTCGAGCGTGAAAAGGAAGAAGTCGTGGTCGAGATTGCGATGCAGTATTCCGACGCCTTCAACGAAACCATCTTCTCGTTTGCCAACAACATCAACACGATCGAGGGCGGCACGCACCTTTCCGGGTTCCGCTCCGCGCTAACCCGTACGGTCAATGCCTATGCCAAGACCAACAAGTTGATCAAGGACGACAAGCAGGCCATGGGCGGCGACGATATCCGCGAGGGTCTCACCGCCGTCATTAGCGTCAAGATTCCCGATCCGCAGTTCGAGGGACAGACCAAGACCAAGCTGGGCAACGGCGAAGTCGAAGGCATTGTTCAGCAGATCGTCAACGACGAACTCGGTACCTACTTCGAGGAAAACCCGACGGTTGCCCGGACCGTTATTGATAAAGCCGTTGTGGCGGCCCGTGCCCGACTCGCCGCCCGCAAGGCGCGCGATTTGGCCCGTCGCAAAGGCGCGCTCGAAAGCGGCGGACTGCCGGGTAAACTGGCCGACTGTTCCAGCCGCGATCCTTCCCGCACCGAACTCTACATTGTGGAAGGGGACTCCGCCGGCGGATCGGCCAAGCAGGGACGCGAACGCGAGTTCCAAGCGATCCTTCCGGTAAAGGGCAAGGTTATCAACGTCCAGAAGGCGCGTCTCGACAAGGTGCTGGCCAACGATGAAATCCGTACCATGATTACCGCCATCGGAACCGGGATCGGCGTCGATGATTTCGATATCGAAAAGGCGCGTTACCATAAGATTGTCATCATGACCGACGCGGACGTCGACGGCGCGCATATCCGCACGCTGCTGCTCACGTTCTTCTACCGGCAGATGCCGCAGCTCATTGAGCACGGCTATATCTACATTGCCCAGCCGCCGCTCTACAAAGTGACGCGCCGCAAGCGCGAGGAATATGTCGAGTCCGACGCCCACCTGACGCAAATCCTGCTCGACCTCGGAGCGGACGGCTTGCTGCTGGAAAAGACGGACGGCACGCAGTTGCTCGATACGAAGGGGTTGCGCGAGCTGCTGGAAAACCTTGTGCAGGTTGAGGAGCTCTCCGACAAGTTGCGCCGACGCGGTGTGCGGCTTGAAGACTATTTGGCCCACCGTGATGCGGAATCGGGCGACTTCCCGCTCTACTGTGTCTACATGAACGAGGTCGGCGAGGATCTGGATATCCGGTTTGCAGTCGATGATCACGCACTGCAAGCACTCTTTGCCGAAGCCCAGCAAGGCGTTGAAGTGCTTGAAGACGAAGAGGCCGCTGCGCCGACGTTGCGCTACAAGGAACTCTTCTTCCGCAAGCAGCTCAGAGAGGTCATCGAAAAACTGGAGCAGGGTGGGTTCGAGATCAATCAGTTGCTTGAAAGTGAAGAGCCCGTCCTGCAGATCGATGACAAGGGGACCAAGCTTCCAGCCGTGTCGCTGATGGATCTGTTGCAGCTGGTCCGCGGGCTCGGGCGCAAGGGGATGAATATTCAGCGCTACAAAGGTTTGGGTGAAATGAATCCCGAC
>JBNKSB010000145.1:0-11101 GCA_050297095.1 Pontiella sp.
CGATGCACGGGTAAGCACTTCCCCTCTGGCCACCGGAACTCCGTTCTCGATCAAGCATTCGCGGGTCAGAACCTTGTCGAACGAAACCCGACTCGATTCCGCCCCCGACCCCGTAAAAGGCATCCCCGCTTCGGAAAGCATCTGCTGGACTTCACCGTCTTCGCCAAACTGGCCGTGCAACGCCACAAACACCGCTTCCACATGCTCAGGAATCGAAAACCGCTTTGTGGTAATATCAATTTCCTCTACGACGTATCCCCCGTCACGCAATCCCTGCGCAATCGCCCTGCCCGACTTCAATGAAATTTCGCGTTCCGAGGAAACGCCGCCCATCAAAACCGCCACTTTGTTGTATTTCCGCCCCATGATCGCTCCGTAGAATTTATAGTTGCCGCATTAAACAAAACATTTCATTCCTCGGAAAGCCGTAACATGCGGTTGCCATCGATTTCCTCCCCCGTTATAAGAACAGGCTCTGTTTACGACCGGCACCCTGTGAGGCCGGATGGCGTTATAATCGATGGTTCCCGAATGAGTTGGCTGGAAGAAAAAGATAACGACATGATCCTGAGCATCCGCGTAGTTCCTCGCGCGGCAAAGGATGGCATTCAGGGCATCTTGGGCGACGAAGCCCTCAAGGTACGTATCCAGGCGCCTCCGGTCGAGGGAAAGGCCAATGTCTATCTAGTTAAATTCCTGTCCAAGCTGTGGAAGATTCCGCGCTCCCGCATTGAAATTCTTTCCGGTGAAACCGGACGGAATAAGCGGCTGAGAATTACCAACCCGCCGGACGCATTACGCAAAGAGCTACAATCGCTGGGAAACAATTAGTTCCACTCCGCTTGCCATGCCCTGATTGCTCTGCTAGAAGTCCGCGCATGAAATCTGCAATCCTCAAAGAACTTCGCCATCACGGCCCTTTCACGCTACTGGGCGCATTGCTTGGCATCGGCATCGTTTTCGCACTGCAGCGACTAGCCCCGTCGGCCCTCGACACGGAACGGGCCGAATCCCTGTTCGAGTTCACCCACCCCTTGCACGTCTTTCTCAGCGCGCTGGTAACGGCGGCGCTCTACAAAAACTACCGCGGTCGACCGCATCATACCAAAACCGGCATGGTTGCAATCGTCTTGGTGGGCTATTTGGGGTCCATTGGCATAGCCACGCTCAGCGACTGCATCGTGCCTTACTGGGGTGAACGCCTGCTAGGCATGGAGCACGCCCATGCACATATCGGGATCATCGAAATGCCGTTGATCATCAATCTGGCGTCGTTGCTGGGCATCGGTGCGGCTTTCTTTTCCAGCCAGACGCATTTCCCGCACGGCGGACACGTTTTGCTTAGCACAGCGGCATCGCTGTTCCACATCTTACGAGCCCAGACGGCGGCATTCACACTGCACCAAAGCATTTTCATTGCCCTCTTTCTTTTTCTCGCCGTATGGATTCCATGTTGTCTGAGCGACATCATTTTCCCGCTCATCTTCACCCGCAAGAAAAGCTGACAGGTATTCCCCGGAAATAGGTCATGAAACACAAAAAAAGCCCGTCGCAAGGACGGGCTTTTTTAGGCAGCGCAGCAAAGCTTAGCCTTTGATGGCGGCCTGAGCTGCGGCCAAACGGGCAATCGGTACCCGGTAGGGAGAGCAACTCACGTAGTTGAGTCCAGCCTTGGCGCAGAACTTCACACTCTCCGGATCGCCACCGTGCTCCCCGCAAATACCACACTTCAGGTCGGGGCGCGTTTCGCGACCACGTTGCACGCCCAGCTTCACAAGCTGACCGACACCGGTCTGGTCGAGATGCTGGAACGGATCGGACGGAAGGATCTTTTCATTCAGGTAATCCGGAAGGAACGTTCCGATGTCGTCCCGGCTGTAGCCGAAGGTCATCTGTGTCAGGTCGTTGGTCCCGAAGCTGAAGAATTCGGCCGTCTCGGCGATTTCGTCGGCAGTCAGGGCCGCGCGAGGAATCTCGATCATGGTTCCCACCATGTACTTGACCTTCACGCCGGTCTTTTCGATGACTTCTTCTGCGGTTTTACGTACAATCTTTTCCAGGAAGTCGAGTTCAGCTTTGGTGCCAATCAGAGGGATCATGATTTCCGGCAGCACCTTAATCTTCGCCTTGCTTTTTGCTTTGGCCTTGGAAACCTTACAGGCCGCTCCAATGATGGCCTGCGTCTGCATGACGCAAAGTTCCGGATAGGTAATCGAAAGGCGGCAGCCGCGATGCCCCAGCATCGGGTTGAACTCGTGCAGTTCTTTGACGCGCTCTGTCACCTTCTTCAATGTGACTCCAAGGCGTTTGGCCATTTCCTGCTGGTCCTTGCGGGTGTGCGGCACGAACTCATGCAGCGGCGGATCAAGCAAACGGACGGTTACCGGCAATCCATCCATGGCTTTAAAGATGCCTTCGAAGTCCTTCTGCTGGTGCTTCAGCAATTTGGCCAATGCTGACTTACGCGCCTTTTCGTCTTCGGCCAGGATGAATTCGCGGATCGCCCAAATACGATCTCCTTCGAAGAACATGTGTTCCGTGCGGCAAAGACCAATGCCTTCGGCACCGAATGCACGGGCGGCTTTCGAATCCTGCGGGGTATCGGCATTGGTGCGGACATTGATCTTCCGGTTGTTGTCCGACCACTTCGAGACCTCCTCATACATCTTGTAGATCGGATCCTTCTTCGCGGCGGCCTTGCCATCGACGACGCCTGAAACAACCGGACTTACCTGTGTCGGGATCTGGCCTTCGTAAACAGCTCCGGTGGATCCGTTCAGACTGATCCAATCCCCTTGCTTCAGCACCTTGCGTCCAATGGTCAGCGTCTTTTTCTTGTAGTCGATCTTAAGGTCGCCGGCGCCGCAAATGCAGCACTTGCCCCATCCACGGGCAACAACGGCCGCGTGCGAGGTCATCCCCCCGGTCGAAGTCAGCACGCCCTGCGCCGCCCACATGCCGCCCACGTCCTCGGGGCTGGTTTCGTGGCGTACGAGAACGATCTTTTCACTCGGATCCTTCTTGATGGCGGCTTCGGCCTCATGGGCTTCGAACATGATTTTGCCCACGGCCGCGCCGGGACCGGCGGGCAGGCCGGAAGTCATCTTGCTGGCCTTTTGCTCGGCGACAATATCGAAGATAGGGAACAGCAGCTGTTCGAGATCTTCTCCGCTCAACGTCATGAGCGCTTCCTTCTGCGTCAGGATCTTGGGTTGGCTTTCGCCGGTAAAGACATCCTTGCCGGTCGCCATTTCCACCGCCCAGCGCACACCGGCCAGACCGGTACGTTTTGCGTTACGGGTCTGAAGCATGAACAGCTTGCCTTCCTGAACCGTAAATTCGACGTCCTGCGGATACTTGTAGTGCTTTTCAAGGCGGCTCATGATTTTCTGGAGGTCGTTATAGGCTTTTTTCCAGACCTTGGATTCCTCGTTCGGCATGTCGTCGAGGTGTCTGGGGGTGCGGATGCCTGCCACCACGTCTTCGCCCTGCGCGTCAATGAGGTATTCCCCCATCGGCCGGCTGTGACCGGTGCCGCCATCGCGCGTAAATGCCACACCGGTACCAGACTTCTTGCCCATATTCCCGAATACCATGGTGCAAATATTAACCGCGGTGCCCAACAGACCATTGATCTTGTTGATTTGGCGGTATTTTTCGGCTCGCTCGGAATTCCACGATCCAAATACCGCTCGAATGGACAGGTCGAGTTGTTCCTTCGGATCCTGCGGGAAAGGTTTTTTCACCTTGTTCTTGTAAACCTTCTTGTAGGTCTCCACCAGTTCCTTGAGTTGTTCGGCAGTCAGGTCGTTATCCTGCTTGGCTTTGTATTTTTTCTTGATGGCTTCCAGTTCCACTTCGAAGTCGTGGTGGCTCAGGCCGGTATAGGGGCCCATGACCACATCCCCAAACATATCAATAAAACGGCGATAGCAGTCCCATCCTGTACGTTCATTTCCTGTCTGTTCGATAAAGCCAAGCACGGACTTATCCGTCAGGCCCAGATTCAACACGGTATCCATCATACCGGGCATCGATACGGCGGCGCCGGAACGAACCGACACGAGTAGCGGATCCTTGGGGTCGCCTAGTTTTTTCCCCATTTGGGTTTCCAGCTTTTTGAGCTGGGCATCCAACTGCGTTTCCATTTCCTGCGGATACTTCCCCCCCGTCTTGGAATAATAGGCGCAGGCCTCTGTCGAAATCGTCAATCCCGGCGGAACCGGCAGGTTTGCGTTCGCCATTTCCGCCAGATTTGCACCCTTGCCACCAAGGATTGCCTTCATGCTGCTATCGCCTTCCGTGAGCTCTTTCGACACACCATAGAAGTAGACATATTTTTTCTGGGCCATTCTCGTTTCTCCTTTATTAATTTAAAAAGCTTAGTGGAGCAAAAAACGCTTTATGATTAACAGAGCACTCCATAGAGTCAAGGAATCCGATTGTTTATTAGGTAATAGCGTCCGAAGCCGAACATCCAAGCGCATCATAGCGCAGTACAGGCCGATGTCGGGATCGGCTTCCGGCAAGAATTCCCTGATATCGAACCTGCGTTTTCTTCTCCGATTCCGCAGCGGAATCGCCGGGATTTTTATTGTAAATACGCCGTTTGACTAATTCATCTCTATTAAGGATTGCAAGGGAAGCACCGGACATGGATGATATTCCGAATTTTGAAAAAAACAGGTTCCGATAAAGCGGAATTTAACGGAAAAAACTATGAAAAAAGCGATTATTGCACTTGAAGACGGCACCTGCTTTGAAGGCCGGGCATTCGCGGGTTCAGGCGAATTCTACGGTGAACTGGTTTTCAACACATCGATGACCGGTTATCAGGAAATCCTGACCGACCCATCTTACCACGGCCAGATTGTAACCATGACCTACCCGCTCATCGGAAACTACGGTATTGTGGACGAGGATGCGGAATCGCGCGGCATCTTTGCCGAAGGGCTCGTGGTCGGCGAATGCTCGCGCATCTACAGCAACTGGAGGGCAACCCAATCCCTGCCTCAGTACCTTGAAGAACGCGGAAAGATCGGCGTGGATCAGGTCGACACGCGTGCCATCACCCTGCACATCCGCGACAAGGGCGCCATGAAGTGCGTCATATCCACCGAAGATCTAGATAAAAACAGCCTTGTGGCTAAAGCCAAAGCTTCCAAGGGACTGGTTGGCCGCGACCTCTCTACGGAAGTCTCGACCGGCGAAAAGTATGTCTGGCCCGAAGGCGGAAAACCGGACGCCGAATTCAAGGTTGCTGTCGTTGACTGCGGCATCAAGCTCAACCAGTTGAGGATCTTCGAGCAGCTTGGTTGCGAATGCACCGTTTACCCGGTCACCACGCCGGCAACGGAAATCCTGGCGACCAATCCCGACGGCATCTTTGTATCCAACGGACCGGGCGATCCCGCCGGAGCGCCCTCGATCACCGCGCTGGTGGGCGACCTGATTGCTTCGAAGCGTCCTATGTTCGGCATTTGCTTTGGCCACCAGATGCTCGGCCTCGCATTGGGCGCCAAGTCATTCAAGCTAAAGTTTGGCCATCGCGGCGGCAACCAGCCGATCCAGGATCTGCGCACCACCAAGGTGGAAATCGCCTCGCACAACCACGGATTTTGCATCGATGCCGATTCCGTCAATACGGATGTGGCCGAAATCACCCACATCAACCTCAACGACAATACCGTCGCCGGTCTGAAGCATAAACATCAACCCCTCTTCTGCGTACAATACCATCCCGAGGCCGCGCCCGGACCGCACGACCCGTTCTACCTCTTCGAGGAATTCATCGACTTAATGAAGGAATATAAACAATGAACCATCCCGAATGGATTGCCATCCTTGACTATGGTTCGCAGGTCACCCAGCTGATTGCGCGGCGTCTCCGTGAACAGAAGGTCTACTGCGAAATCATCCGCTTCGATACCCCGGCCGAGGAACTGAAGAAACGCGCCCCGAAAGGTATTATCCTTTCCGGCGGCCCGTGCAGTGTCCCGGACGCCGACTCGCCCAAATGCGACCCCGCCCTGTTTGACCTCGGCATTCCGATTCTCGGCATCTGCTACGGCATGCAGCTGACGGCACACACGCTCGGCGGTGCCGTTCAGCCCGGCCAGAAGCGTGAATACGGAAAGGCCATGATGCGCATCACTAAGAGTTCCCCGCTTTTCAAGGGACTCTCCCCCGACATCCAGGTCTGGATGAGCCATGGCGATAAGGTGGAAGCCATGCCCGAGGGCTTTGAAGCCGTAGCCGAATCCGACAACTGCCCGTTCGCTACCATGCAGAATCTAGAGCGCAAGATTTTCGGGGTCCAGTTTCACCCGGAAGTGGTGCACACGCCGCAGGGCAAGGAAATGCTCTGGAATTTTGCCTTCAAGATCTGCGGATGCACCGGCGACTGGGAAATGTCCAAGTTTGTCGAAGTCACTGTAAACACCATCCGTGAAAAGGTCGGCGACGACCATGTCCTGCTTGGCCTCAGCGGCGGGGTCGACTCCTCGGTCGTGGCCGCGCTGCTCCACAAGGCCATCGGCGACCAGCTCCACTGCGTCTATGTCGACAACGGCCTGATGCGTCTCAATGAAACCGAGGAGATTGAAGAACTCTTCGGCAGCGCTTTCGGCATCGACCTGCACGTCGCCCGCGCCGGCGACCTTTTCCTCGGAAAGCTGACCGGCGTCAGCGACCCGGAGCAGAAACGCAAGATTATCGGAAACACCTTCATCGACGTCTTTGCAGAAAAGGCACGTTCCCTCAGCGACAAGGTAAAATACCTCGGCCAGGGCACCCTCTACCCTGACGTCATCGAATCCGTATCACCGATCGGCGGCCCTTCGGCCACCATCAAAAGCCACCACAATGTCGGCGGCCTTCCGGACGATCTTCAATTCGACCTGATCGAACCCTTGCGCGAGCTCTTCAAGGATGAAGTGCGTGCTGTTGGCCGCGAACTGGGTCTGCCAAGCTACGTCGTCGACCGCCAGCCCTTCCCGGGCCCCGGTCTGGCCGTACGCATTATCGGAGACATTACTCCCGAACGCATCGAGGTCCTGCAACAGGCCGACCTGCGCGTGCGCGAAGAAATCATGAAGATGCCGAACCATCTGGATGTATGGCAATACTTCGCCGTCCTGCTCCCGATCCAGTCCGTCGGCGTCATGGGCGATGACCGCACCTACGAAAATGTCGTGGCCGTACGCGCCGTTGAAAGCCGCGACGGCATGACCGCCGACTGGTACAAACTGCCATACGACGTCATGGACTCGATTTCCAACCGCATTATCAACGAAGTGCGCGGCGTCAACCGCGTCTGCTACGACATCAGCTCTAAACCACCGTCCACCATTGAATGGGAATAGTTTCAGGAGAGATCATGCCAAAAAGAGAAGACATTCATCACATTCTGATTATTGGTTCCGGCCCAATCGTGATTGGCCAGGCCTGCGAGTTTGACTATTCCGGCACCCAGGCCTGCAAGGCCCTGCGGGAGGAGGGATACAAGGTCTCGCTGATCAACTCCAACCCGGCGACGATCATGACCGACCCCGCCACGGCGGACAATACCTACATCGAACCGATCACACCGGAAGCGGTTGAAAAGATCATTATCCGCGAAAAACCGGATGCCATCCTGCCGACCCTTGGCGGACAAACCGCGCTCAACACGGCCATGAAGCTGGTCGAACAAGGGATCCTTGAAAAACATGGCGTGGAAATGATCGGGGCCAAATATGATGCCATCATGCGTGGCGAAGAACGCGACCTGTTCAAGACCGCCATGACGGAAGCCGGCATCGAAAGTCTTCAGAGCTTCGAAGTCCACGACCTGGACGAGGCTCGGCGGATAGCAACCGAAGAGTTGGATTTCCCCTTGATCGTCCGCCCCTCATTCACCCTCGGCGGTACAGGTGGTGGCATCGCGGACAACATGGAAGAACTCATGACCATCGCAGAGGCCGGACTGAAGGCTTCGCTGACCACCGAAGTGCTGATCGAGGAATCGGTGTTTGGATGGAAAGAATACGAGATGGAGGTGATGCGCGACAAGAAGGACAACGCCGTCATCATCTGCTCCATTGAAAACATGGATCCGATGGGCATCCATACCGGCGACAGCATCACGGTTGCCCCTACCCAGACGCTGACCGACCGCGAATACCAGATCATGCGCGATGCCTCCTTAAAGACCCTGCGGGCCATCGGTGTGGAAACCGGCGGCTCCAATGTGCAGTTCTGCATCGACCCCAAGTCGGGGCGTCTGGCCATCATCGAAATGAACCCTCGCGTATCCCGCTCTTCGGCTCTGGCCTCCAAGGCGACCGGCTTCCCGATCGCCAAGCTGGCGGCGAAGCTGGCGGTGGGCTATACGCTCGACGAACTGGCCAACGACATTACCAAGGAAACGCCGGCGTGCTTCGAACCGTCGATCGACTATGTCGTCACCAAACTGCCGCGCTTCACCTTTGAAAAATTCCCGACGGCCAACCCCAAGCTAGGCCCGAGCATGAAGTCCGTGGGTGAAACCATGGCCATCGGACGCACCTTCAAGGAGTCGCTTCAAAAGGCCTTCCGCTCTCTGGAAATCGGCGTTGACGGTCTGGATCTCAAGGCCGAATCCAAGGTGGATGCCTCCAAGCTGGATCAATATCTGCAGACCACCTGCACGGAGCGAACCATTGCCATCAAGATGGCTCTCAAGAAGGGCTACTCCATTGAGAAAGTTCATGAAATGACGCATATGGATCCGTGGTTCATCGATCAGATCCTGCAGATCGTCGAGATTGAAAAGGAGATTGCTGATGCCGTCGAGCTGGATTACGACCTGCTTAAGAAGGCCAAGAAGAATGGCTTCTCCGACGAACAGATCGGTGCGCTTCGCGGCTGCACGGGCAACGAAATCCGCATGCTTCGCAAGAAACTGGACATCATTCCCGTATATAGTCTGGTCGACACCTGCGCCGGCGAATTCGAAGCCTCCACCCCCTATTTCTACTCCTGCTACGCCGACCTGAACGAAACGCGCAAAACCGACAAGAAGAGCGTAATCGTACTGGGCTCCGGACCAAACCGTATCGGACAGGGCATCGAGTTCGACTATTCCTGTGTCCACACTGTCAAGGCACTGCGGGAAATGGGCTACGAGGCGATCATGGTCAATTCCAACCCGGAAACCGTTTCGACCGACTACGACACCTCCGACAAGCTGTATTTTGAACCGCTCACCTTCGAAGACGTGATGAACATCTACGAAGCGGAAAATCCGATCGGTATGATCGTTCAGATGGGGGGCCAAACCCCGCTCAACCTGGCAGACCGCCTGTTGGAAGCCGGCGTTCCGATTCTCGGAACCTCCCCGAAGAGCATCGCGGCGGCAGAAGACCGCGAACTATTCCGCCAGCTGCTGGACAAGCTCGAACTCAAGCAACCCGAATCCGCAACGGCCAAGACGCTCGAAGAAGCGGAGAAGATTGCCGAACGCATCGGGTTCCCTGTCATGATCCGTCCTTCTTTCGTACTGGGCGGACGCGCCATGATGGTGGCTTACGAGGAAGAAGAGCTTGAACCGTTTGTGAATGCTGCGTTTGAAGCCAGCCCCGAGCACCCGGTCCTGATTGACCGCTTTCTGGAGCATGCCATTGAAGTGGATGTCGACCTCGTCTGCGATGGCACCGACGTCTATGTCGGCGGTGTGATGGAACATGTCGAGGAAGCGGGCATCCACTCCGGCGATAGCGCCTGCTCGATTCCGCCCTACTCGCTGAGCGACGACATGGTCGACCGGATCAAGGAAGCCTGCACAGCCATGGCACTCGAACTGGATGTTCACGGCCTGATGAATGCCCAGATTGCGGTAAAGGACGACGATTTCTACATCATCGAAGTCAACCCGCGCGCCTCGCGCACGGTGCCCTATGTCAGCAAGGCAACCAACGTTCCACTGGCCAACATTGCCACGCAGATTTCCATGGGCAAGACGCTCAAGGAACTTGGTCTGGTTGGCTTCCAGCCGAAAATCGAATGGTATGCCGTCAAGGAGGCGGTATTCCCCTTCAACCGCTTTGCGGGCGTCGACCCGATACTCGGGCCGGAAATGAAATCGACTGGCGAAGTGATGGGCATCGACACCAACTTCGAGCTCGCCTTCTGGAAGGCGGAAATCGCTGCGGGACAGGTTCTTCCGACCGAAGGGACGGTTTTCCTGAGTGCCAAGGATCGCGACAAAGACTGGATCATTGAAGTCGGCAAGAAGTTTGCCGATCTTGGTTTTAGCCTAGTTGCGACCGAAGGAACGGCCGAGGCGTTGCGCACAGCCGGTCTTGAAGTCATGTTGACCCACAAGTTGGCCGAGGATGGAAAAAATGTAATCGACCTGATGAAGGAGAGCGGGGTTCACCTGCTTGTCAACACGCCCAGCGGCCCGGTTGCGCGAGTGGATGAAATCAAGATTCGTTCCGAAGCCATCCTGCGAGGGCTGCCGATCGTTACGACCGAATCCGGGGCCCGTGCCACGGAAAAGGCCATCCGCTACATTAAATCGAACGATTGGAACGTTCGCCCAATCCAAGACTACCACGCGTAGAAAATCCTTATTCATTGGCAAAACATATCAAGGAGACATCACATGAGCGCTGCGACAAAAATTGAACTCCCCGGTATTGAAAAGTTTAAATCTGGAAAGGTGCGCGAGGTGTACGACCTTGGCGACCAGTATCTTTTTGTTGCGTCCGACCGAATATCGGCGTTCGACTGCGTCATGCCCAACGGCATCCCGAACAAGGGGCAGGTGCTCAACATGATTTCGAAGTTTTGGTTCGACCGCACGGGCGATGTCGTCAAGAACCACATGATTTCCACCGACGTGAACGATTTTCCTGCAGAACTGAAGGAACATGCCGAACTGCTCAAGGGCCGTTCCATGCTGGTGAAAAAGGCGGAGCTACTGCCGGTCGAATGCATCGTGCGCGGCTATCTGATCGGCTCCGGCTGGAAGGAATACCAGCAATCCGGCACCATTGGCGGCATGCCGTTGCGTGCTGGCTATGAAATGGCCGGCAAACTCGACAAACCGATCTTCACCCCCTCCACCAAGGCCGAC
>JBNKSB010000146.1:0-5493 GCA_050297095.1 Pontiella sp.
GCAGACACCGGCATTGATGACCGACGTGCACCCATGCTCCTCAATCAACTGTTCCGTGGCAATACGGGCCGCTTCCATCCCCATCCCGGAAATGACCGTTACCGTCCCTTCCGGCTCACCCCGATCCAGAAACGGTTTCGCCTCCATCTCCGTTGCAAACAAAATTCCTATCATCGAATAACTCCGGCGGCTTTCGCCATTTCCTGTAATTGGTCAATCGCTGCGCGACCTTCGACTCCGAGATCGAGGGTAAAATCGTTGACGTAGGTTTTGATGTGCTCGCGGGTAACTTCCTCGGATAGCTCCTGTGCGTGCGCCTTTACATAGTCTTTCGTCGAATCCGGATCGCTGAAGGCAAACTCGATCGACTGCTTCAACCGTTGTTCAAACTCGGCGATGCGCTCCGCACCCAGCTCCTTTTTCGCCGCGATGCATCCGAGCGGGATCGGTTGACCGGTTTTCGTTTCCCACCACTCGCCGAGATCCTGCAGGCAATGGAAGCCGTGTTCCCGGTAGACAAAGCGTCCCTCGTGTATGATCACCCCGGCATCGACGTCGCCGGCGGCAACGGCGTCCATGATTTGGTCGAACGGCATGAAGACGCGGTTTTCGATATCCGGCCGCCAGAGCCGCAACAATAGATGGGCGGTGGTGTATTTCCCGGGAACGGCAACCACGGATTTCGACGTCAAATCGCCAGTCCCTTGGCTAATCACCAACGGACCGCATCCCCGCCCAAGTGCGGCCCCCACATTAAGCAGTTGATAGGTATCGTGCACCAACAGCCACGCATGAAACGAAAGCTTGGTGACGTCGAACTTTCCCTCGAACGCCCAGCGATTAAGCGTTTCCACATCGTGCAAATGGGTGTCGATACCCGCTTCCTGCGCCATTTGGCAGAAAATGAATGTATCGTTTGGACAGGGTGAATAGGCACAGGTTAGGTTCGGCTCAGACATTTGCTTACACTCTACTAGGTATTTAAATCATGTATATCACGTACAGTTTTGTAAATTATATGATTGAAACGATCACTTTATCGGGTATTGTCGCCGCCATCAATTTAAGAAACACCAGCGGAACAGGGAAATTTGAACCGCTCGTGTCGAGGGTATAGAAACAAGGATTTAGCGAAAAATGTCAACACAACCTACACATTCCACCGGTGCTGGGCTCGATCCCCAACTGATTGCACAGCTGAACCAGCTGGCCCAAACCCTATCCCCTTCCCAGCTGGCCTGGGTCGGCGGCTACTTTTCCGGCCTGAGCGCCCAAGGCTCGGTTCAGGGATTGCCGGCCGGCATACCGATCGGCGAAGCGGGCAACGTGCTCACGATTCTCTACGGCTCGCAGACGGGTCACGCCCGCTCGGTGGCCGAGGAGCTGAACGAAGCCGCCAAGGAAGCCGGACTGAATACCGAGCTGGTCTCCATGGGCAAGTTCAAGGAAAAGAACCTCAAGAAGCTCAAGCATGCGCTGGTCATCGTCAGCACCCAGGGCGAAGGCGATCCGCCGGACGATGCGCTGGCGCTGGCCGAATACATCCATTCCAACAAGCCGCCGAAGCTTGAGGATTTCCACTTTGCCGTGCTGGCGCTGGGCGACAGCAGCTACGAGTTCTACTGCAAGACCGGCAAGGATTTCGATGCCCGTCTGGAAGAACTGGGCGGAAAGCGCATTCTCGACCGCGTCGATCTGGATGTCGATTTCGACGATGGCGCCGAAGCCTGGATCCCCAAGGCCGTGGCCGCCATGAAGGCCATCATTCCCGAAGGCGGCGCCCCGGCGATGGCTCCGTCCGTCGGCGGATTCGGCGCAGTACCCACCACGCACTACAGCCGCAAGAAGCCGCTGAAGACCCGCCTGCTCAACTGCCAGAAGATCACTGGCCGCTATTCCGAAAAGGATATCCGCCACATCGAAATCGATCTGGAAGGCTCCGGCCTGAACTATCTGCCGGGCGACTCGCTGGGCATCTGGTTCAAGAACGACGAGGAACTGGTGACCGAACTGCTTGGCCTGATGCAGATCGATCCGCAGGCAACCGTCCACGTCAACGACGAACCCCGCACGGTCCACGAAGCGCTGGTTGAAGTCTACGAACTGACGCTGCTGCATCCTTCCTTCGTACTGGAATACGCCGATCTCGCCGATAACGACGAGTTGCGAAAAATAGCTTCAACCACCGAAACCCTGCGCGAATATATCGACGACCGGCAGATCATCGACGTAGTACGGCAGTATCCCGCCGCCATCGACCCGCAGGCCTTCATCGGGCTCTTGCGCAAGCTGACGCCGCGCCTCTACTCCATCGCCTCCAGCCAGAGCGAAGTGGAAGAGGAAGTGCACCTGACCCTCGGCGTGGTGGAATACGAAGCCCACGGGCACTACCATCTCGGCGGCGCTACGGGCTACCTCGCCCACCGCCTCAAGGAGGGCGAGGACGTCCTGATCTATGTCGAATCCAACGATAATTTCCGCCTACCCGAAGATGCTTCCAAGCCGGTTATCATGATCGGACCGGGAACCGGGATCGCACCGTTCCGCGCCTTCCTGCAGGAGCGCGCCGCCTCCGAAGCCGCCGGCGAAAACTGGCTATTCTTCGGCAACCCGCACTTTACCGAGGATTTCCTCTACCAGACCGAGTGGCAGGAATACCTGAACGACAATGTCCTGACCCGCATCGACCTCGCTTTCTCGCGCGACCAGGACCACAAGGTCTATGTCCAGCACCGCATTGCCGAACAGGCCTCCGAGTTGTGGAACTGGCTACAGCGCGGCGCGCATGTCTATGTCTGCGGCGACGAAAGCCGCATGGCACACGATGTCCACAAGGCCCTGCTCGACGTCATCGTCGAAAAGGGAGGCCACTCCCCCGAGGAAGCGGAGGAATACCTGGTCCAGCTCCACAAGGATGGACGCTACCAGAGAGATGTATATTAAAAAGTGAAGAGTGAAACGTGAGGCGTGACAGCGGAACAATCACGACTCAACCGTCACGGATCACGATTGAAGGAGTTTACCATGAACGACGAAAAGAAACTGACCGAAGTCGAACACATCAAGGCCCGCAGCCGCCATTTGCGCGGAACCATCGAAGAGGGATTGAAGGATGCCACCACCGGCGCCCTATACGGCGACGATACCCAACTGACCAAGTTCCACGGCTTCTACCAACAGGACGACCGTGACCTGCGCGACGAGCGCCGCCACCAGAAACTGGAGCCGCTCTACAGCTTCATGCTCCGCGCCCGCGTCCCCGGCGGCGTCATCACCGCCGAGCAGTGGAAAGCCATCGATGCCATTTCGCGCGAACTGACCGGCGGCGGCCTGCGCCTCACCACTCGACAGACCTTCCAGCACCACGGCATCCTCAAGCGCAACGTCAAACCGCTGATCCAGCGTCTCAACAAAGCCATGATCGACTCCATCGCGGCCTGCGGTGACGTCAACCGTAACGTGCTCTGCAACACCAATCCGGTGGAATCGGACCTGCACAAGCAGGTTTATGCCGATGCCGTAGCCATCAGCACCCACCTGTTGCCGAGCACCCGCGCCTACCACGAAATCTGGCTCGACGAAGAGAAGATCGCGAACTACGAAGAGGAAAAGGAGCCGATCTACGGAGACACCTACCTCCCGCGCAAGTTCAAGGTTGCTGTAGCCGTTCCGCCGCACAACGATGTGGACGTCAACGGCAACGACCTGAGCCTGGTCGCCATCGTCGAAGACGGCAAACTCAAGGGATACGACATTCTCGCCGGCGGCGGCATGGGCAATACCCACGGCGAAACCGCCACCTATCCGCAGATCGCCAAAAACCTTGGATTCATCGTGCCTGCAGATATCTGCAAGGTGGCTGAAGCCATCGTCACCACCCAGCGCGATTTCGGCGACCGCACCGACCGCAAGCATGCCCGCCTGAAATACACCATCGATGACATGGGCGTGGAAACCTTCAAGAAGCATGTCGAAGAGCGTTCCGGCGTTAAATTTGCCGAGCCGGCTCCATATGAATTCACCATGCATTCCGATCGCTTCGGCTGGACCGAAAACACCGACGGCACCTGGAATCTGACGATGTACATCGAACAGGGCCGCATCATCGATTATGAAGACGGCCCGCAGATGCTGCAAGGATTGCTGAAAATCGCCGACCTGCACGGCGGCGACTTCCGCATGACCGCCACGCAGAACCTGATCGTGGCACAGGTGGAGACGAGCAAAAAGGACGAGATCGAAAAGCTGGCACGCGAACATGGTTTGCTGCGCGACGTCAGCGTCCTCCGTCAAAACAGCATGGCCTGTGTCGCCCTGCCCACCTGCACCCTGGCCATGGCTGAAGCCGAACGCTACCTGCCCAGCCTCATCACCAAGCTCGAAGCCATCGTCGACAAGAACGGCCTTTCCGAGCAGCCCATCGTCATCCGCATGACCGGCTGCCCGAACGGTTGCGCCCGCCCCTTCCTGGCGGAAATCGCCTTTGTCGGCAAGGCGCCGGGGAAATACAACCTGCTGCTCGGCGGCGATGGAAAAGGCACCCGCCTGAACAAGCTCTACCGCGAAAACATCGGCGAAGAGGAGATCCTCGAAACCCTCGAACCGCTCATCGCGCAATATGCCCAGAAACGCGAAAAAGGCGAAGGCTTCGGCGACTATGTCGTCCGCGCCGGTATCGTTCCCGCCGTCTACGACGGCCGCGACTTCCATAAAAACCCGCAGGGATTCGTTTCCAGCGGCATTTAACAACTTGAAACACTAAGGAACAAAGGACTCGAAGAACCGCAACGCTGAATACTTGGTGTACTTGGAGCCTTCGTGTTTATCCCATGACTGATTACGAAAAAATATTCGAAGGGGTGGATCCGAAGGATTCACTGGAGATTTTGTCGAGGGCCATCGACCATTTTGGCGACCGGATCACCATGGCCACCAGTCTGCAGCTAGGCGGGCTGGTGCTGCTCGACATGCTCCACAAGCTCGGAAAAATCGTTCCGGTCTTTTCGCTCGATACCGGACGCTTGCCGGAGGAAACCTACGAATGCGCCGAGGCGGTCCGCCGCAAATACGGCATCAACATCCAGTGGGTCTTCCCCAGACACGAAGCCGTCGAAACACTGGAGCGCGAAAAGGGGCTCTTTTCCTTCAAGGAAAGCGTCGAAAACCGTCAGGAGTGCTGCGGCATCCGCAAGGTCGAGCCGCTAAATCGAGCGTTGGAGGGCTATGATGGATGGATCACCGGCCGGCGCATGGACCAGAGTGAAACCCGCAAGGAACTGAAGATCATCGAAGAGGATCCCGTCCATCCAGGCAGGGTAAAAATCAACCCGCTCATTCACTGGACGCAGGCCGATCTCTGGTACTACGTTGAGGAAAACAAGGTCCCCTACAACAGACTCTACGACGAGGGCTACCTATCCATCGGGTGCGCCTGCTGCACCCGCCCCTGCAAAGAGGGCGAGGACGAGCGTGCCGGCCGTTGGTGGTGGGAAA
>JBNKSB010000147.1:0-10778 GCA_050297095.1 Pontiella sp.
AAATACGGGCCATGCTGGCCGCAATTCCAGTATTTGATATCGCCAGTACGGATAAGGCGCTGCACGATTTTGTGGAGCAGTCCGGACTTGGTTTCGGCGCGGTTATGCCGCCGGTGCGTATCGCCGTTTCCGGCACGCAGTCCGGCCCTGACCTGTTTCCCGTCCTCGCCATTCTTGGCCGCGAACGGGTGCTGAAGCGCATCGACCGGACGGTTGAGCGGTTTCTGGTTTAGGCCGCTCGCCGAGGCGCTCGGAAGTCAGGAAACACCGGCGTCCGCTTCGGTGTTTATGCGAATCAGGGTTGGTTGCGACAACGCTCGGCGGGAACGGAAAAGCGTTTCATCAGGAAATCCTTGAATTCCTGCGGGTAGGTCTGCAGTTCCAGCGCTTTTTGCATGCAGAACAACCAGGCTTCTTTTTCGGCGGTGCCGATGGGGATGTGGGCGTGAGCGGGGGCAAGCTGGATTGGGCCGTATTCCTCTTCGTACCGCTCCGGCCCGTTTAGATAGCCGCACAGGAACAACCCGAATTTCCGGCGGGGTTCAATCATATCGTTGGGGTGCAGGGAGCGGATGTGTTTTGCTTCGGGCAGGATTTCCATCATGTCGTAAAAGTCGTTCGACAATTTCATGCACCCCTCTTCGCCGCCGACGATTTGGAACTGGTTGTCGTCTTCCCGGTAGTATGCGTGGAGTTTTTCAAGTTCTTCGGACATGCTGGTTAACCTCGTTTGATTGATATCATTTAAATTATTCACGATGAACTAGGACTAGCCAAGGGCCGAAAGGTCTTAATCGTGTTCAAGTAATGTTTCAACGGTCTCCAGAATGGTGGGTGCATCCGAGAGGGAAACCGAGGAATACCAAATTTGCTGCGGGTAGATCATGACGTTCGGCCCTTCATTGCAAAGGCCCATGCATCCGGTCTCCGAGACGCGAACCCGGCTTTTCCAGCCCCGCTTCTTTATCTCATCCTTCAGGATGGCTTTGAGCTGGCCGTTGCTTTTGTCGCCACAGGATCTTCGGATGCCGTCTCTGGATTTTGCACACACGAATAAATGGCAGACGTAGGGTGTTTCATTTATTTCCACGAAAAAAACCTCCCGTTTTTTGATTACATGCTTATAGTGATAATCTTGTATGTGAATAAAGCCTATAACGCTGGAAATTCTCCACTGCATTCCAGGTTGGTATCTTGTCTGCACTGTTCAAGAAAGTTGACGAGAGGGTGGTTTGCAAGGTAATTTATCACGCATCAGGCGATATCGTGACCGTAGATGTGAAGAGCCTAAAGGGGACTGCATGTTTGGTTTATCCAAAAAGACAGCACATAAGGAAGCATATCCGCCGCCCTCCGGGGTCGCTGAAATCGTTTTTTGCGTATTCGATGAAAAGCATCGGTTGCTTCACCGATTCAGTTCAAACGCCGATGAATACTATCCGACGGATCAGTTTCAGTTTCTAAATGATTCTGAACATGCATTCGACTATTGCATCCTGCGCGAAGCTACTGATACGGGCAAACCGGTTTCCTTGTCGATGGGGTATGGGGAAGGGATCCGGAAATGCCTGTATGTGCTGCCTTACGAATGCAAGAAGCAAAAAATGCGATTTGCTTGTCTTCAGGTGAGTCGTACGGGCGATAGCGCGGAAGGATGCGGAGCGGCAAACGGGTGCATCTTGTCCCCTGACCGCTTCTTCCTATTGTTGGCCGGCCCTGATGGTTCGGTGCGTTCGACCAGCTCTTCGATTCCGAAGGCTTTTGGCTACGCCCAGAATAATCTTATTGGCATGAATCTAAACGATCTCTTTTCCTCCATCGACCTGGAAATCATCACATCCAGTGCGGCAGATACTGCAGACCCTATTCTGAGTTGTGTCTTCTTTTGTCCGGACGGCGCCCGAAGGGATGTTGAGATCAGAAAATACTCGGCTCCAGACCATTTCACGCTCTATGCGATCAGTGACACGACTCCCGCGCAGTTTGCCGAAGAGTTGAGCCAGGTTACCACTCGCGAGCGCCGACGAATCGGCCAGGATTTGCATGATTCGCTCGGGCAGTTGCTGACGGGGATCAGTTTGTTGAGCCGTTCATTGGCCAACAGTCTGAAACTCTTGGGAAATGGAGGAGATACGGATGCTTTGCAAATCTCGGCTCTGGCCGATGACGCCAGCAACCAGATACGGCAGATATCCCGGGGGCTGATGCCTTCTGAAATCGTGCAGAAAGGGTTGTTCGAGTCGTTGCGGGAGCTTGCTGATACAACAACGAGCAGTTGCGGAGTGCCCTGTGTAGCCAGCCTTGACGTATCTGTTGAATTGGCGGACCGGGCAGTGGAAACCCACCTCTATCGTATCGCACAGGAGGCGGTTAACAACGCGGTCCGGCATGCAGAGGCATCACGAATCGACATTATGATTGCCCGTATCAATGGTGTACCCAGACTGGAAATCCGCGATGACGGAACTTGGAAGGGCAATTTGGAAAATAGAAATGGAATCGGCATGAGAACCATGCAGTACCGTGCATCGGCTATCGGCGGTCACCTCAAGGTGGGGGCATTGCCCGAGGGAGGCTCCCGCGTGGCGTGTGTGTTGGAGACCGAAGACGTGTTGACTATAGAGGCGCGGCCATGACACCTGATAAGAAAAAGAATGCAGGCAGGGGCAAATTGAAGAAGATGCAGGTCTATCTGGTAGACGATCACCCCATTGTTCGACAAGGGTTGATAAAGCTGATCGAGCAGGAACAGGAGCTTGAGGTCTGCGGTGAGGCCGGCAACGTTTCCGAAGCCCTCGCCGAAATCAGCAAACTCGATCCCGATGTCATTCTCGTGGATATTTCGTTGGAAGATTCCAACGGACTGGAACTGATCAAGCAGATTGATGATTTGGGATTGAAGATCCCCATGCTGGTGCTCTCCATGCATGATGAATCATTGTATGCCGAGCATTCCCTGCGGGCGGGTGCCAGCGGTTATGTCATGAAACAGGCGGCTGCCTCCACGCTGATCAATGCCATCGAAAAAGTGCTCGATGGAGAAATCTACGTCAGTAAAACCATGTCGTCTCAAATGCTTAAGTTGGCCTTCCGCGGGGGAAGCGGCGAGGAGATGCGCACGGGCACGGAGCTACTCAGCATGCGTGAGCTCGAGGTCTTCGAACTGGTGGGTCGCGGCAACTCGACCCGTGAAATTGCGGAACAACTCAACCTGAGTGTTAAAACCATTGAAACGTATCGCGCGCACATCAAGGAGAAGCTTGGGCTGCGAAGCGGGACGGAACTAATGCAGCGAGCCATCCACTGGGTTGAAAATCATTCAAACCGCTGATGCCAGACGGCCGGGATGTGATGTGACGCCTTAAAAGTGACGATTGCTTCCTGCCGTTCGGTTGACGCTGATTTTATACACAGCATCGTTCCACGCCTCACGCTCCAGCATCAGGGATTCCCCTATGCTGCTCCTTCTGGTTTCCCCGTATCGTTTATCGGGGAATGGTGGATGAATCTTTCAGCCGATGCCCGTCTTGCGCATTTTTCCCGCCAAGCCCACCCTTGCATTGTGCCGGGAGCACTATGACGCATGACATTCCATGCGGGACGATCGGCACGGAGGGTTAGGAAAAGTCGTAAGGACAAAGATCATGTCGGCGCTGAGGTCGTTGTTGTTGCCCGAGCGCTTAAAAAAAGGAGAATATGATGAAGAAGCAATTAGGCAATACCCATGCTATGATCCTCGCCACAGGGTTTTCCGCTCTGTTTATGCTTGGCCAAGCCAGTGTGCTGGCGCAGCAACCGCTCCCCGATGAACTCGGCACGGACATGACCGAACCTGGCATGGAGGCCCAGTCATCCGATTCCGTGACGATCAACGTCAAAAATGCAAACATTGCAGAAGTGCTAAAAGCCTATTCCCTGCAGACCGGACAGAGCATCGTGGTGGGTCCCGATGTGGTTTCGGACAATGTTAATGTGCGACTTAACAACATTCCCTGGCAGGATGCGCTGGATGTTATCCTGAAACCTTATGGGTTCGGCTATCGTGTCGTAGGCGACACCATCGTGATCAGCAAGCTTGAGAATATTGTGACGGTTGAAGGAATCGAACCCTTGGCATCAAAGGTTTTCAGCCTCAAGTATCTGGATGCCTACGACATCAAGGACGTCTGCGAGGCTCAGCTGACCAGTCGCGGGAAGTTCACCATCCTCGCAGCCCGCGGGCAGACCGGCTGGGAGTTTGGTGGAATGGGCACCGGCGGCGCGGCCACGGAAGCCGGCTTGCGGCAGCGCAAGAAAGCCAGTGGCGAGGAATTCAAGAAGAGTAAAATGTTTGTCATTACCGATGTGCCGGCATCCCTGTCCGCACTGGAAGACATCATCGAGACACTGGATGTGCCGCCCTCCCAGATTCTCATCGAATCGCGTTTCCTGGAAATCAAGACCGGGGGGCTCTCCGACATCGGAATGGATTATTTGGGAGGAATCGAAAACGTTGTTGAGCAAAGCCTGACCGTTGGGTCTTCCGGCAACAACCTGCAGCCGTCCGCGCTCGCCGAACTCAACAAGGTGCTGAACCTTACCACGGGGTTTGTCGACCCGTTGAATACGCGGGCCGCCGGATCGATTTCGCAGACAGATGGGCTGCGCCTGTCTCATGCCGAAATCGGCGATGCCGGCATGGAATTGATCTTTGCACTCATGGCCTCCGACGATGATGTAAACATCCTGTCCGCTCCTCATATCCTGACGCTCAACAATCAGGAAGCGGCGATATTGGTCGGGCAGAAGTATCCGATCATTCAATCCCAGAGCAACACCGGAGGCGGGGGTACCACAACTTCCACCAGTCTGGACTATTATGAAAATATTGGTATTCAGCTCAATGTTGTTCCCCAGCTTTGCGCCGACGACCAAGTCAGTATGATCGTCCATCCGGCGGTCAGCGAAATTGCAAACTTTGCATCAGGCGTGGTCTTTTCCGGGGGAGGCGACAGTGCTTCCGGCACGCAGTACCCCATTATGGATATCCGGGAAGCCGAAACACAGATCATGATCAAGAGCGGCAATACAGCGGTTATCGGCGGCTTGCAAAGTGAACGGGATCAAGAGTATGTCCAAAAAGTCCCATTCCTGGGCGATATTCCATTCCTCGGTCGTCTGTTCCGTCGCGAAACAATGACCAAGCAAAAGACCGACCTGCTGATCTTCCTGAAGGCAACTGTAATTGATAACGAACCTTATGCGCAGACGTCTGCGGAAACACAGCAGACCCGCGAAGCAGGCATGCGTCTGGATCTGGTCAAGCCGGCCATGGACGATCAGGTGGAAGCTCCTGCTGAAGATGTTGAAATGGAAGCCGCTCCTGCAGAAGCCGAGGAAATGAATCCTGCTCCGGCTGAATCCAAAGAAATGGAACCTGCAGCAGTTGAAGAGGATCAGTCCATGGAACAGGAAGCGGCAGCCTCGGATTCGGAAGGCCAGGAACTGCTCTCCTTTGTCAAGACCATGGATGAATCCTCCGATGCGGAGGCCGATACACAAAGCGAAGATATGTAGTTCAGTGGAAATTAGGGTAGGCGAGAATACGAACGACTGAAGGATAGTAAGCGATGATTACCGATCAATTAAGTGAAATGATGATCCGAAGCGGTCGGGTCGGCTCGGCGGAACTGGAAAAAGCGCTGACCATCCAGGAAGAGTCCGGCCAGGTCCTTACGGATATCTTGATTGAGGAAAATCTGGCTTCCCCGGAAGACATTGCGCTCACCTTTTCCGAACTCTTGAACATCCCCTTTTTGGAACTGGGCGAGGATTTCCACCTCAAGCGCGACGAGTACGACATGATCCCTGAATCCGTCGCTCGTCGCTACTGCCTGATTCCGTTGAAAAAAGAGGAAGGGGTCGCCATCACGTTAGTGATGAAAAACCCGCTGGACATGGACGCGGTCGATACCGTCCGTTCGCTAACTTCGCTCGAAATACACAAGGCCGTCAGCACCGAAGATCGGATTCTGGAGGTGATCAACAAGTGCTACAAGGAAGAGGCCTATGTGGAAGCCGGGCTTCAGGACATTGTCGACGTGGAAGCCGCCGAGGCCCTTGAGGGGTTCGGTGAAGCCGATCTGGGCGATATTGACCAACTGTTGGTCCATGCCAACGATGCTCCTGTTGTCCGCTATGTCAATCTGCTGCTGATGGAAGCTGTGCGCGACGGAGCCTCGGACATCCACTTCGAGCCTGGTGAAAACAGCTGCTCCGTGCGGTTGCGTGTGGACGGTTCCCTGCATCCGGTCACGCCGCCGCCAAAGAGCCTCTATCCGGCCATTATCACCCGTATCAAGATTCTTTCCGAAATGGATATCGCCGAGCGGCGCTTGCCGATGGACGGCCGTTTCAAGTTCAAGTTTTCCGGTCGGGTCATTGATGTGCGCGTTTCTTCCATGCCGTTGGTATTTGGCGAAAAGGTGGTTATGCGTATTCTCGACAAGCAGAGTCTCTTGCTGGACCTCGAAGATGTCGGATTTGAAGGCTACAACCTCAAGCGGTTCAAGGAAATTCTCGGCATGCCCAATGGCATTGTGTTGCTGACGGGACCAACGGGTAGCGGCAAGACCACCACGCTCTATAGTGCCCTGAGCATCCTCAAAAGCCCGACGAAGAATGTGCAGACGGTGGAAGATCCGGTGGAATATCTGATCGACGGCGTCAACCAGATGCCCATCCGGCCGAAGATCGGTCTCAATTTTGCAGAATGCCTGCGCCACATTCTCCGTCAGGACCCGGATGCCGTGATGATTGGGGAAGTTCGTGATGCCGAAACCGCCGAAATTGCCATGCGGGCTTCGCTGACCGGCCATCTCGTGTTAAGCACGCTTCATACGAACGATGCCACCTCGGCCTTCAGCCGCCTGCGCGATATTGGCATTCCCTCCTATCTTACGGCGGCCACCATGCGTTTGATCATCGCCCAGCGCCTGGTGCGGAAAATCTGCCCCAATTGCAAGGCCGAATATCTGCCGGATCAGGGAGAATTGGAATGGGCCAAGCGCGTTGCTCCGGATGCGGGAAATTGGACCTATTATCACGGAACCGGATGCACCCAATGCCGCGACCGCGGCATGAAGGGCCGCCGCGCCATCTTTGAATTTCTTGAGGTGACACCGGATCTTCGCGAGTTGGTGCATCAGGAAGCCGATGACATGGCTATGCGACGCAAGGCCGTTGAGAACGGCATGGAAACCTTGGTGGAGAATGGCTTTAGCCGCGTGCGCCGGGGTGAAACGACTATTGGCGAAGCAATTAGCGTTTGCCAAATGGATTAGACGAACGAGGAAATCGAAATGGCAGTATTCAACTATGTTGCGAAGAACAAGGATGGGCAGGATGTTCGCTCAAGCATAGAGGCATCCAGTCGACTCGAAGCACTGGAATTCCTTCGCAAGAAGGGATTGACCGTGATCGACCTGCTGAGTGCGGAATCGCTAGAGCCTCGGACCATCATCACTCCCGACGCACTACAGGCCGCCAAGGCCAGGCAGAAGGGGAAAGTCATCTCGTTTTCGTCCAAGGTCAAAATGTCCGATTTGTCGGTTTTTTGCCGGCAGCTGGCGATTTCGGTAACCGCAGGGGTTCCCTTGCGCGATGCGCTCGAAACCATTGGAACGGAACTGGAGCAGCCGGTTTTGCGAAATGCGGTAGTGGATATCGTGGGCCAGTTGAACGACGGGAAGAATTTTTCCGAGGCCGCTGCCAGCCACCCCAAGATCTTTAACGTCATGTTCTGCGGTTTGATCAAAGTGGCCGAAGAATCCGGGAAACTTCCGCAAACCCTGCGCCAATTGGCGGACTATTTGGAACGAACTGACAAATTGCAGCGCCGAATCAAGGCCATGTCGGCCTATCCGGTATTCATAGGCATCTTCTTCATTATCATCTGTATGATCATGACGCTGTTCATCCTGCCGCAGTTTACGGATATCTTCTCGGGCTTCGGCTCCAAGCTTCCCCCGTTTACCCGCCTGGTCTTTTCCATAAACGATTTCTTCGTAGCCAACTTCCTGGCGATCTTTGTCGGGGTCGTACTGATGGTTGTCGCGTTGGTACTTTACGGACGAACAAACCGCGGGGCCTACCAAAAAGACCGCATCAAGCTGGGTACGCCTTATATTGGCGATTTGCTGAAAAAATATGTACTGGCCCGTTTTTGCCGAAGTCTTTCGATCATGGTGCACAGCGGCGTGCCCATTTCGACGGCCTTGGAGATCTGCGGCGATGCCGCCGGCAACAAGGTCATCCAGCAAACGATTTATCAGGTGCGTGAAAAGATCATTACGGGACACCGCATTGCGCAGAGTCTTGCGGATAGCGGGATTTTCCCGGGATTGATCACACGCATGGTTTCCGTGGGCGAGGACTCCGGCCAGCTTCCCGAGGTGCTGGAACGTGTGTCCGACCTTTACGAGGACCAGGTTGAAACATCGGTCATGACCACCATGTCGCTGTTTGAGCCTGTAGTGATCTGTGTGTTTGGCGGATTCGTGCTGATTCTGGTTATGGCCATCTATCTGCCGATCTTCACGGTGTCGTTGCAGGTGCGATAGGGAAAGGAGGCCGATGGACGAAGACGGACAATCGATACAAAGATTTAAAAGAAACCGCGGATTAAAGATTCCGCAAAGAGTGAGAGAAATAGTGGAAATAAACAAGGAGACAGACATGAAGATTAAGAAGCAGAAAAAAGCAGGTTTCACCCTGGTGGAATTGATGGTTGTCGCCATTATCGTCGCGATTTTGGCAGCCGTGGCCATCCCGCTCATGGCAGGTAACAAGGAACGTGCCGCCGCTACGGAAGCCCAGGCAGGTTGCAGTGCCATCTGGACGGCGGAACGCGTCTACTTTGCCGAAAACGGTTCGTATATTGCGGCCGCTGCACCGGATGATCTGCCGGGCATCAATGATGGCGATCTGCAGGGCAAGTACTTTGACCATGAAGACTATATTACGACCCTTGCGGGGGGTACACTGACGATTACGGCCGATACCGACAACGGTACGGACGGTATCAGTGGCTCGGTGGTTATGGAAATTGACACCACTGATAATTCCTCCACTTGGGGTGGCACCCTGCTCGACTAGAAAAGGATGCCAAATCCGGCTGGGCGGTTGGAAAGCCTTTCCATCCGCCCAGACCTTGGCGGAAACACTAAACATGAAAGTCTGGATATGGCGGCGGAACTAAAAGAAAACGTAGCGGGCATCAGTATCGGTGACGGGTTTGTATGCGCCTCCAGGGTGGTTCGGCACGGTCGCAGGAAGCTGCATCTCACCCATGCGGGGTGGATGGAATACGCTCCGGATGCCTCGGACGATGAAATCGTACAGATTATTCGCAAGCTGTGGAAAAAAACCGGCATGCCCACCCGTACGGTTTGCGTGGGACTGCAATCACGTTCGCTGTGCCTGAAATATTTTTCATATCCTGACCTTGCGCAAGGGGAACTTAGTTCAGCCCTAAGGTTGGAAGCAGAGGAGTCCCTTCAGTTACCGCCCGAAGACATTGTCCTCGATTGGCATATCAACAGACCGAAAAGCGATCCCTACACGCAGCTGGGCGAAAAGCTTCAAGGCGTGCTGGTGGCGGTGTCCAGGGAGCAAGCCACCCGCCAAATGATGCTGGTGAAAAAAGCAAAACTCTTTCCGGTCATCATGGATGTGGGTTGCACTTCGCTTTGTAACCTCTATCTCGCGTTGCGGGGGGAAAAGGTGAGCCGCGAATCCGGCGTATGCGTTGTGAATCTCTCGCGCTTCAGTGCCGATATTTCGATTTTATACAACGACCACTATATCTATCCACGCACCATCATTTCGCGTTCGGCGGAATGGTCCAGCAAGGTGCAGTACTTGATCGAAAACATTTCCGATGCCTTGTTGTACTACCATGTAAAAGTGGATAAGACCCCGGTGACCCAGTTGGTCCTGACCGGCTTCGTGCCCGAGGATAAAGCGTTTGTCAGCCAGATTCACGACACGATTGGTCTGCCGACCGAGGTGTGGAGTCCTCTGCGCGATGATAATTTTGCGGTGGGGGCTAGAGTGAAGGAAGCGAACGTTATAACCCCGCTGATGACTACGAGCCTGGGGCTTGCCTTGAGAAACACCTAAAAATCCGGATATTAAAAATGGTTGATTTCAACGTTAATTTAGTTAAGTCGATGACGAGCTCTCCTGAGCAACGGGCGCGCTTCTACAACAGAATGCTCATCTATCTTTCCGTATGCGCCATCGCATTGGTCGGTACGGCTTTTCTGAGTTCACGTAGCATTGTTATAGCCTTGCAGGCCAACAAGGAGCGCAAGGCCCTCATGGAAAGTGTAAGCACCATATCAGCGTACGGAAAGGGTTTCTATGCAAGTCCCAAGGAATCCTACGAAGAATTTAGCAACTATGCCTCCGATCTCGAAACCCTGCGCAGTGCGCTGGAACAGCGCTCCCGTTTTCTGCCGGTCATGAGCCTGTTGTTCTCCGGGTTCCCGAAAAATGTGGCGTTGCAGAGTCTGGAAGCCTCGGCGGCCGATGGGTCCATAGAATTTGTGTTGTCGGCGCCTGTACTCGATGAACAGGGGAATGATGTGTTCGGCACGCTGCAAAAAACATGGCGCGGCAATCAGGAGCTGCGCTCCCGGGCTCGAGGGGTTACGCAGCTGACCAGCGAGCGCGAGATGGTGGGTAACACCATGATGGCGAATGTTAAGTATAGGTGCATCGTAAAATAAGCAGGT
>JBNKSB010000148.1:0-5007 GCA_050297095.1 Pontiella sp.
GAGGACGTAAAGTATGGCCGGTGCTGGGCGGCACACTACCGAGGTAAAATCGTACACAAGGATGAAATCACCTTCCGATTCTGGGGATCAAGCGATGATGTGTTGACTGTGGCCATTGACAAGAAGGTAGTACTGGCGGCCAACTTCCCCTGGGATGGAGTGGATGCTTATACGATTGCGCAGGACTGGTGGTCGAATACAGCTCCAGGAAGCCGTAATATACTTCAGGATTCGGGAGTTTATTATTGCGGGAACAACTCACTGGTTGGTGGTGACTGGATTACACTCGAAGCCGGTGTTCCCCACGACTTTGATGCGGTTTGTGGAGAGGGTCCTGGCGGTGAGTTTTTTGCCATGCTGATGATTGAGGTCAAGGGCGAAAAATATCCGTTGAATGATTGGGGGGCTCCCATCTTTCCCGTATTTGCAACCGAACCGCTGTCGTGGGAGTTGCAGGATGATATTTTAATGAACCTTTACGACGGAGAAGCCAACGTGACCAACGTAACAACGTTCTTTAACGATCTTTAATATCGATGCAGGCGATCTGTGCAACTTCAGGTAGAACTCAATTTTAAAGGAACGCTATAATGAAAAAGCATATAGGAATGATGTTGGGCATGATTGTGCTCGTCCTCGACGCCGGTGCTGAAGTTCACACATGGACCAGCACCAACGGCGAGACTATTGAGGGAGAGTATGTTTCCGTGGTCATGGAAAAAGTGCGAGTCAAAAAAAATGATGGAGAGATCATAAAGATTCCGATTAAAATGCTCTCCCAGACAGACTTGGACTATATACAGCTTATAAATCCTCCTAGCCTCCAGGTGGGATATACCGAAGAGGCGCAGCCAAAACAATATGTAGCTGATGACTGGTTCAATAATTTTGGCGGCGTTCATCGGAACCATCCCGTCTTTTTGATTGAAGGCCGTTTCGGTGCCCTGATTAAGAAAACCTCTAGCAAAGAGTACAACCATCCGTTGACGGTCGAGTTGTTTGTTCTGACCAAACAATATTACGACCCGCATAATTTTCATCTTATTGCGCGTTCGAAAAGCGAGCCTTTCGAGCTGAATGAGGAAAATGAATTTCAATACGAGTATACCGATAAGAAGTCGTATCAGGTCCTGTACTATAATTTATACAGCGAACGTCCCCGTGGCGAAAAGTTGGCGGAATATATGATTTTGGTATGGGACAAGCGCGGAGAAATCGTTGCGCATAAGGAAAGCGCTGCGTGGCTTTATGATAATCGTGATAAACTCATGGAGTTGCCCGTTCGGGCCTGGATGGATCATCGATGCAACCGGGTTCATGTCACTCCACCAAAACGCGACACCTAGTCATGGAGCCCTCGAGGCTGTGATTCAGCTAAAAACCTGAGAGCGTAGTGGATTCATTGGCATTGAGATCAATCGTTCGCGATTTCCCATTGTAGTGTAACTGGCACGGATTGCCGTTCAGACTGTGGATTTTCGCGTTGGTAGGTTTACCCTTTTCCCATGCGATATCGACTTCGAAACCGCCACGGGCACCTAGGCCCTTGATCGATCAGTGTGTGGCCATTGCCTTCGGCAATGCCGGCCAGCAATTCATTTTCTCCGCCGTGGCTCTGTAAAAAGTATCTGCATGATTCCGTCACAGCCGTCAAAGTTGCCGTCGATCTGGAAGGGTGGATGTGCGTCGAACATGTTCGGATAGGTGCGGTCGGAACAGAACAAGTGCTTGATAATATTCAGCGTGCGGTCGCCATCGGGCAACCGCGTCCAGAAATCTGGTCGCTGGGATAGAGCCCGTAGAGATGCGAAATATGTCGATGCTTCTGAGCCGGCGACATCGATCTTGTCATCTATCCAACTCCTACGACAGCTATACACAGCCTATTGTTGGCGAGTGTTTTTGGATTCTTTGATATCAAACACACAATTTTCAGAAAGAGTCAACGGATGCAGGCACGAGCTTATGCCTGAAGCGGGAACGTAATGAAGAACGACACGCAGGGGAGGATAAACCGCAGTTGTGATAACGGCGTGCACTCACAAGCTGGGGCAAAAAAAATCCCGGTTGCTAAAACCAACCGGGATGAAATTGGAGCGAGCGAAGGGATTCGAACCCTCGACATTCACCTTGGCAAGGTGAAGCTCTACCACTGAGCTACGCTCGCTTTTTCTCAAAAACGAAGCGCCATTATTGAGATCGGCGGTTTGTTTGCAAGTCATTTTGTGCGAAAAAATCAACGCATTGTTGGTTGATGGGTCCATAAGCCTGACATACAGGCAGTTAGAGGTCATATTAAACCGCAAATCTATGCGGAGAGAGATCCTGTCTTATCAACGTTCTTGTGCATTTCACTCCTTTATGATAAGCATCAATATTCAAAACAACGGATCTGGATTCAACGATGGACAACACAAAAACAGATAATGCGCTGATCTGGAGTGACCGATGGCGGCTCGGAGCCCTGACGAAAGCAGAGCTGCTGAACATCGGGTATACTTCTGTGATTATTGGTTTTCTTTATGTTTTGTTTCACCTTTTGGGGAGCCGGGTGGAAAGTGTGGGAACAACATCGGCTTTCAAATGGATGATTTCCCGCTGGGGCGACAAGCAGGCATTCGGAGCCGACTATTCGCATGGTTACTTGATCCCTTTCGTGAGTCTGGGCCTGATCTGGTACAAGCGTGACGAGTTTTTTGCCGCTAGCAAGCAGGTCTGCAAAGCAGGGCTTGCCGTGATAGTTCTCGCCTTAGCGATGCATTGGATGGGTGCAAAAATGCAGCAAACCCGTCTATCTCTCATCAGTTTGATTATGTTGCTGTGGGGAATCCCTTTGTATTTCTATGGATGGAAAGTCGCTAAGTTACTGATCTTTCCTTGCTCCTATCTGATTTTCTGCGTGCCGCTCAACTTTCTTGATACGCTGGCCGGGCCATTGCAGCATCTTGCATCGACGATGGGCGAACATGCCTTGAAAGGATTAGGCATTGAATGCCAGCGCGTGGGAACACAGTTGATGTCGCCCTACTTCCAGTTGAACGTTGAAGCTCCTTGTTCGGGGTTGCGTTCGTTGTTGGCAATGACTGCATTAACGGCCGTTTACTCTTATTTCACCCAGACGACATTTATAAGAAAATGGGCCTTATTCTGTTTATCCATCCCGATCGCGGTGCTCGGTAACGTGGGTCGTATTGTTTCGATTGCACTGGTCTCCATTACTGCCGGGCAGGAACTGGGAACGGGTTTGCACCATGACTGGTCGGGATACGTGCTTTTTACCGTGGCTATCGGATTGATGGTTGGCTGCGGCAAGTTGTTGATGATTAACTACAAGGAACTCTACATAAAATGGAAAGAAACCTACTTAAACCGTTCCTGAGCATCACGGTCTTGATGACGATTTCGGTTATTGCGTTGGCCTACACGGTTGATGTCAAGTTGGACTTTATTCCGGGCGTGAAGATGGACCTTCCTAAACAAGCCGGAGATTGGGAAGGGAATGAACTCCAATACTGCCATAACCCGGAAGCGTGCGATAAGAATTATGCCAACAAAGGCTTTCTTGCGAGCGAACTCGAAATCCCGGACATCTGCCCGGACTGTGGTGAGCCGCTATATCCCATGAGCCGTGCCGAGTATGAACAATTGCCGAAGGATACGGAGTTTGTTAAATCGACCTATACAAATGCCGCCGGAACCCGTGTTTTCGCATCGGTGGTCTTGAGCGGAACGACACGTGATAGTATCCATCGTCCCCAACGATGCTTAAAGGGGCAGGGGAACCTGCTGGACGGCGAGTTTACGCTTGAGGTTCCGCTGGAGGGACGGGACCCTTTGAAGGTTCGGGTCATTAAGAATCATCGAACATTCCAAACTGCTGAGGGTCCGATTACCCGCCATTCCTATTATGCCTATTGGTTTGTCGGTCAGGACAGGGAAACGCCCTATCACCTCGGCCGTATGTTCTGGCTGGCTTGGGACCGTGTCATCAGAAGCACGGCCAACCGGTGGGCTTATATCGCCGTATCGGGCGAGCGCGAAGAAGAGGGCACGGAGTACGAGGAGACGATTAAGGACTTTGTTCAGAGCATCTATCCCTATCTCTTGACGGATTCGATGCGCGAAAAGGTCTATTCCCAGTAATCTTGCCAGCCTTGGCAGTTGCGCAAGCCCGCGGTTTCTTTATACTGCGGGCCTTGTTTTTCAAAACGGAGGGGGACAAATGTCCGAAGCAAACCAAGGTATGGACGTTGGCTACGTTGCAAAGCTTGCATGTATCGATTTGACCGACGATGAAAAGATGCTTTTCCAAAATCAGTTGGATCAGGTGCTGCATTATGTTGAACAGCTGAATGAACTCGATGTGAGCGGTGTTGAACCAACGGCTCATGCCATTCCCGTGTACAATGTGCTCCGCAAGGATGAATTGGGCAAAAGCCTGAATCATGAGGATGTAATGGCTAATGCCCCGTCCGCTGTCGATGGCCAGATCCGCGTACCTAAAATCATCGATCAATAGGAATCCCATGGCTGACTTACATAAACTTACCATTACTGAACTTTCCGCAAAACTAACGGCCGGCGAATGTACGTCCGTGGACATTGTCAATGACGTGCTCACCTCAATCGATTCCCTTGATTCAAAAGTTGGGGCTTTTCTGACCCTTGATCGCCAATCGGCATTGGATCAGGCTCAGGCCGCCGATGAGGCGCGTGCATCCGGAAAACAGCATTCCATGCTAGGCATACCGGTCGCGATAAAGGATCTGCTCAATGTAGAGGGGCAGCCGTGTACCTGCTCTTCGAAAATGCTGGAAGGTTATGTCGCGCCCTACGATGCAACGGTCATTGCCAAGTTGCGCGAAGCCGGCGCCGTATTGCTGGGGCGCGTTAACATGGACGAGTTTGCCATGGGATCAAGCACGGAAAATGCCGCACTGGGGAAAACCTCCAATCCGTGGAATTTGGACCATGTGCCCGGCGGTTCGTCCGGTGGCTCTGCCGCCT
>JBNKSB010000149.1:0-5348 GCA_050297095.1 Pontiella sp.
TCCTCCGCGAGCGCGACAACCCCACATAGCAATAACGACACCATGGCGATCAATCGCCCGGCCACACCCACATTCGAATACATGCTCCCTCCTATTAATCGTTGGATTGCACGCGCATCAGGCGTACGTCATAAAGCCCGCCGGCCAGCCATTGGGTCGCAACAAACCGGACCGTGATGCGTCCATCGGCCGCGGCCTTGACGATCGACTCCGGAATCGCATAGCGCTTACTGATGAATTCACCTGCCTTCTCGCCAGTCAGTTCTTGTGTGGCGATCTTTGTGCCGTTGGCAAGGATGTCGAATGTCCGCCCGCGGTCCGATCCGGAATAGGACACTTCCAGAGCGACGGCCTTTTCGCCGTGCAAGTCGAGCGTGTATTGGATCATGGTCCCGTGCCGCCAACGACGGCCATTGTAGATGCCGGTCTCCGATCCCTCCCCCTTGTAGTCATGTTCGACTTCCGACTGCTGTTCGCCGACCGCAATCCGGTCGATTGTGGCGGCATCACGAGCGGCGCGTTCGCGCTCTTCGGCAGCAAGCTTTTCCTTCTGCTCCGCGATTTTATCGGCCGTGGTAAGCTCAAAATACATCTGGTAGCGCTCTTCGTGAAGGCTGAAGAAAGGCACCAAGGGAAGAGCCTTGGGCTCGGTTGATGCAACAACATCCTTGATCAGAAAGTGCAGCGGCCCGGCCGCTGGATCGGGTACGATATGCTTCACCAGTCCCTCTTCGGTCGTCAGCAGCGCCGGCACCTTGTCGAGTGGAACCATCGGTCCATACGCTACATGCGCCATGCGCCCGCCATCGGCAAACAGACCGGTCATATTTTCGGTGCCGGCCGGATTTGCCAGCACGATGGGCCCGTATAGAATGGCCACCCAGTTGGAACCATCCGGCAAACGCTCAGTGCTCAGGTGCATGGGTAGTTCCACGTCGACCACATCCCCGTTCTTCCACGTCCGGGTGACCTCCGCATAGGAAGAGGCCGTTGATGATACCGCAACGGGCTTTCCATTGACCGTGACCTTCAATTGACCATCCGGAACCCAGACGGGATGGCGCAGGTGCAGTGTGAAGGTGGCGGGTTTGGTAAGCTTTAAACTCAGATGCGTAGCGGCATCGTAGGGAAATTTGGTTTCCTGGCGCAGGATGAAGCCATCGGCCACTTTCAGCTCTGATGGTATGAAAAGATTGACGTAGATTCCGTCCCTGGCTTTCGCATAAATGAACTGGCCATAGCGTCCGGGATTCTCCATCCCGGTACCAACGCAGCACCAGAAGCAGCTGTCAGGCTGCGAGTAGATGCGGTAATGGTCAGGCCGGATCGGCGTAAAATATACGTAGCCGGGACGCTCGATATTGATCGCTGAAAGAATGTGACCATAGAGCGCCCGCTCGTAGAAGTCGGTATATTCCGCCTTAGGCGCGGCTTCGAACAGCTGCTCGGTCAGGCGTAGCATGTTGTAGGTGTTGCAGGTCTCAGGTCCCTCGCGATGCTTGAGCATTCCCGAAAAATCGTCGATCGGATTGAAGTGTTCGCTTACACTGTTTCCCCCGAACGCAATACAACGGTTCCTTGTAACGGTTTCCCAGAAGAATTCAGCGCCGGCGTGTTGCTTTTCGTCCCCCGTCAGGGCGGCAATCCGCTGAAGACCGATGATCTTGGGAATCTGGGTATTGGCATGCAGTCCGGTGAGGCGATCTTCATGGTTCATCAGCGGATCAAATACATTGCGATGGTTAAAGCGTTCGGCCGTCTTCAGGTATTTCTGTTCGCCGGTAATAGCGCATATATCTGCCATCACTTCGTTCATGCCACCATGTTCACTGCCAAGCATCTGCTGCATCTGGTTATCGGAGAGACCGGCGGTTTCCTTAACACACCAATCCCCAAGACCGATGAGCAGCTTGCGGGCTTTTTCCTTGCCGGTCTGTAGATAGGCATCGCGCAATCCGGCAAAGGTTTTGTGCACGTTGTACCACGGCACCCACTTTTTCCATACCTGGCCGACATCCCCCGCAGCAATCTTGTCCCACAGCTCCTTGCTCCCCGGAACACCCCCGATATAACCATCGCCATAAGCCTTCTGGCAGCGTTCCAGCTCGTCGAGCATATAGTCTAGCCGGCGGTTCAGTTCTCCATCGGCATCGTCGCCGGCGGCAATCATATCGGCCAAGGCAGACAGGTAGTGGCCCGCCGTATGACCATCCAGGCCGCTGCTTTCCCAGTTTCCATACGGTTCCGCCTTCGTTTTCAATCCGGCCTCGCGGAGAAACGGTGCCAGCAACCGGTCTGGCTCAATGGCCAGCAGATACTTCCGGTTGGCCATGGCCGCATCCTTGAAATAGCCGTCCAGCAAACGTACCGACGACAGCGGGAACATCTCCGCCGGTTGCTCGATCTTTGGCACGGCGGACTTTACTTCCATGGAAAGCATGGCCAACAAGCATAAACCCATGGCAGAGGCAGGGATTCGCCAGTTATAACAATGAGTTGTCAGTTGCGATTTCATATCGTCTATTTCCCTTCAGGCTTAAGGTGTCGAATAAGAAACTGTTGAATGATTTTTCAACATTTCATCACGCATTCTCCCAGGTTTTTAGTCCACAACAGCTTAGAGGTATTTAAGCAGGATACGCGTGATTTTTATGCCAGCAACTTGATCCGTGCGTAAAAATCAATCGGGCGTCCCTTGTGAAGGAAAACGAGCGAATGAATTCGACCGTTGACCGTCATCCAATCAACGACTCATGTATACAGGCGCCATGGCCGGAAAATTCCGGCCATGTTTTTTTTGCATTTCAACCTAGACGAGCAGAACGGAGCCGGGAACTCCCTGCACACCCAGTCGTCAATGCGTTTGCACCGCAATCGTTGCGGGTTCCAAGCCGTCGGCTTCGGCCTTGAGCGTGATCGTTCCTGCATCGCCACGGGGCCGCAGAATCGCCAGGCAGCGTCCCTGCCAGGTCTTGCGAACCGGCAGATGGAAGCTGGCGGGTTCATTCGGTGCCGGGCTGCCGGTAGCGGCAAGTTCCCCTTCCCCGGTGACGGTGAAATGAACCGGAATTGCGGCGTTGGGGACAACCTGGCCTTGTGCGTCAACGATCTCGATCGTGACGAAGGACAGGTCGTTGCGGTCGGCGCGAATGGTGGAGCGGTCGGGCACAAGCCGGATGGCCTTGGGTTCGCCCGCGGTTTTCAGCGTGGTGCTTGCGACCTCTTTTCCATGGTGCAAACCAATCGCACGCAATTCTCCCGGCTGGTAAGGCACGTCGAACGTGGCCGTGAGCTTGGTCACGTCGGAGACGGGCTGCTCGCCAATCACTTTCCCGTTCAGTTCAAGACGAACCTTTTCGCACCGCGAATAGACCGCAACCTGTAACGACTTACCGTCCTGTCCCGGCCAGGTCCAACTCCGGACCTCGTCCGGCCAACCCCAGCCGCTGACGATTTCGTGAGCACCGTCAGGCAAAGGCGTGTGGACCGCCATTTCGATTGGACTGCGACGCCAAACCACATCGCGGTAGTAGGACTGCGGCTTCTTGAATCCGCACACGTCGATATCGCCGCACCAGGCGTTGTACCACGGCCACGGCATGAGGAAGTTGTCCTTCACGGTACTTGGAATGGCATGTCCGATGCCGGATTCGCCAAAATAGTCCATCGCCGTCCAGACGAAGTCGCCAATGACATAGGGATGCTTCTCCACGAGCGACCAGTAGGTAAAGAAGTCCCGCGGATACGATTCAGTTCCCATCATCACGCGTTTGGGATTGCGCTCGTGGTCGGATTCGTACTTTTCCGGAAGATAGTTGTAGCCGCCGATGTCGAGATACTTGAAGGCGATGTCGGAACGCTCGTCCCAGTTTTTAATAACCTCTCCCCAATCCGAACAGATTGCCTGGGTGATCGGGCGGGTGGAATCGTGCGAAAGCACCGCCTCGCGCAGCATCTTCTGGATCGCCTCGGCACGGAACTGCTCGGGGATCTCGTTGCCGATGGACCAGATCACGACGGAGGGATGGTTGCGGTCGCGCCGCACCATGGATGCAATGTCGCGCTGCGCCCAATCCTTGAAATGCACATTGTAGTCCTGCCCGTTCTTGCCCTCGTTCCAGCAGTCGAACGATTCGTCAATCACCAGCATCCCCAGCCGGTCGCACGCATCGAGAAACGCGGGCGAAGGCGGATTGTGGCTGGTGCGGATGGCATTGAAACCGTTCGCCTTCATCAGCTCGACGCGCCGCTCCTCGGCACGGTCGATCGTCGCCGATCCCAGCGGTCCGTTGTCATGGTGCATGCAGCCGCCCTTGAGCAGAAGCGGTTCACCGTTGAGCCGGAAACCGTGCTCGGCATCCACCTCGATTTTCCGGATTCCAAAACGGGTTGAAACCTTGTCCACCGGTTCACCCGCCGCCGCGATTTCGATTTCCGCTGAATACAACTCCGGCGAATCCGGCGACCACAGCTTCGGCGCAAGCACCTCCAGCGATTGCTCCACCGACCGGGTTTCGCTACCGGGCACGCTCAACCGGCCCGTGGTTGATCCGACCATTTTTCCAGAGGAATCCAGAACGCGGACGCGCACCTCCACAGTGGTTTCGCGAGCGGTGGTGTTTTGGACCTCGCTCGCGACCTTCACGACGGCCTTGTCCTTCGCCACCTCCGGCGTCGTCACAAACACGCCCCAAGTGGGCACATGAATCGAATCCTTCACATCCAACCAAACGTGGCGGTAGATTCCCGATCCGGAATACCAGCGGCTGTTCTTACCTTCGTTGCGAACGCGGACAGCAATCACGTTTTCCTGCCCCGCCGGATTGAGGTGGAGCGTGAGATCGTATTCAAAACCGGTGTAGCCGTAGGGATGATTACCGAGATGGTGGCCATTAATCCAGACATCGGCATTCATGTAGACGCCGTCGAAGCGCACGGAAACCAACCGGTTGCTATCGCTGAGCGTGAAGTTCTTCCGATACCAGCCGGTTCCGCCAACCGTATGCCCGGTGTAGCCGGCTCCCTGACTGAGCGATGTATCGAACGGACCAACGCGAAAGGCTTTCGTCCCGGCCTGGTAGATGCCGCCGTTGCCGCTCCGGTCGAACACGCGCACCGCCAGCACGTCCGAACCGTCGCCCTTCACAAGCGATGCGGGAACGCGATAGCGTCGCGGGACATCCCACGCAATTTGAAAATCGGGAGGGAACGATCCCTTACCGCCGATGCGTTCGCCGTTCAGGAAGGCTTCGTCCACGTCATCGATGCAGCCCAGCAGCAGATCGAAGTCCGTGCCTTTGCATTCGGAGGGAATCTCGATGTGGCGGCGGAACCAGCCATAGACGTTG
>JBNKSB010000150.1:0-6840 GCA_050297095.1 Pontiella sp.
ACCGACGGCGGAGCCAATAACACCATCACTGTGGGTTCCGGCGGAACACTTTCCACTCTAGGAACGTTGTACAACCGGAACTCCAGCGGAACCGGCGGATTGCTATTGGAACAAGGCAGCACAGTGAATGCTGGCAACTACTATCAGGCAAACGACGCCTATCTTTTGTACAATCTCGAATCCATCCCCACCAACGCGGGATTGCTTCAGGTCACAGGCACTGCCGAGTTTGAAAAGGGCGCCCAGATTGGATTCACATCCGTTGGAGGGCTAGCGTTCAATGCCTCATACACTAACATGATCCTCTCTTCCAGCACCCTCGTTATCGATGGTGTTACCAATGCAACATCGAGTGATTTGAGAAAACTCGACCTTAGCGGCAACACCCTTATGAACTTCATCGTGTTCGAATCGAATCAAGATATCTATGCCATCATGAACCGTCTGTATCTTTCGCAAAGCGCTGGCTACACGCGGGGCAGCATGATGTGGGATATCGCCAATGAAATCGATCGGCTGTCACTCAATGGGAACAGTGCCGCTGCGAACCAGATCGATATTCTGAACAGTATGAGTGGATCGCTGCAAAGAAGTCAACTGAACCAACTCTATGCCTACCAGATGCCGACCTACGAACATAGTCGGGGCGTATTCGGAGGAATCGATCAGATTCGGGCGCGTGGAGCTTCGTTCCACGGCACAGCGACTCCTTCAGGATTGCCCCAGCCCGACGGCGTCAAGGGCCCCGGCCCGCATGCCGAAGATCAGGGGTTGCAGGGGTGGGCCAAGGTGTATGGCAGCTACGGAAACCGCGACGACAGCAAGTCGTTCAACGATGGCTACGACGCGCAAACCTATGGAACCGTGATCGGCCTGGACCAGGCATTCAATGACTGGTTGTTCGGCGTGGCCGGCGGCTATGCAGGCACCACGATCGACGGCGACAATGGCGACGAAAGCGAAGCTTCGACCGGATATGGAATGCTTTACGCCTCCTATGGAACCAAGGATTGGTTCGGCGACTTGGTGGTTAGCTATGGCGATTCCAGCATCGACAACGACTCCGGCACCGCCTTTGGTGTCAAATCGAGTACGGATGCTTCGCAAACCGCCTTCTATATCGGCGGCGGCAGGGAGTTCAAGGATCCAGACGGTTCCTCCGCGTTGCTCCGCCCGTTGCTGGCCCTTCAGGCCAGCCAGTATGACCAGGACGGCTATACGGAAAAATCATCCAACGCGGTAACCAAGCAGGTAGACGACTTTGACCACTGGAGCTACCAGACCATCCTTGGTGCGGAAATGATTCTGCCAGCCAAGGGAACCACCGTGGATATCGACACCGAACTCCGCGCCTACTGGCTGCACGAATTCAACGATGACGAGGAAAACGTGGACTACACCCTGGTCGGTTCCAGCCAAACCGGTGAATTTGTTATGCGCGCACCGGAAAGCGACGTGGGGCAGTTGGGCATCGGATGCGTAGCCAAATGGGAAAACGGGCTACAGTTGCGGACCGATCTGGATGCCCAGATCAGCGACGGCTTCTTTGCCACCACGCTCAGCGGGGCCCTGCTATACGAGTTCTAGGCTAAACGCAAAAGGACAGGCGACAGCCTGTCCTGCTTCGAGCATCCCAAACCAAAGGGATGCTCTTTTTTATCCCTATCCTTCGTGGCGCTTGATGGCGGCCGCCACGAAATCCTTGAATAGTGGATGCGGCTTAACGGGTTGCGACTTGAGTTCAGGATGCGCCTGGGTGGCGACATACCACGGATGGTCCCTCAATTCGACCATTTCGACCACACCGATATCGGGATTGATCCCGGAGAGCACCAAGCCGTTGCTTTCGAACTGCTCGCGGTACTTGTTGTTGACCTCGTAGCGGTGGCGGTGGCGTTCGGATATATTTTTCGCCCCGTAGGCCGCATAGGATTTGGTCCCCTCCTCGAGCACGCAGGGGCAGGCGCCAAGGCGCATCGTACCGCCCTTCTCTTCCACATCCATCTGCTCTTCCATCAGGCAGACCACCGGATGCTCGGTCTTCACTCCGCGCTCCTCATCGAATTCGGTGGTATGCGCGTCGGCTATGCCGCAGACATTGCGGGCGAATTCAATTACCGCGCACTGCAGACCGAGGCATATGCCGAGGAATGGAATCTTGTTTTCGCGGGCATACTGCGCCGCACGAATCTTACCTTCCATGCCGCGCGAACCAAAGCCGCCCGGAATAAGCACACCATCGACCGTGTTGAGGATGGCAGGATCGGTCTCAATATCTTCCGCGGCAACCTTGACGGCCTCCACCTCGTAGCCGGAAGCATACCCGCCGTGATAGAGTGCCTCATAGATCGACTTGTAGGCATCCTGCAATTCGGAATACTTGCCCACCACGCCGATACGTACCGTGCCTTTGGGGTTCTTGATGGTGGAAATAAGCTTTTCCCAGTCCTTGAGCGGATTGGCAGGCTTGGCGACGCGGAAACGGTTGAGAATGATTTCATCCAGGCCGGCCTGGGCCAGCACGAGCGGAATCTCGTAGATCGACGTTTCAACATCCTTTTCGACAATCACACAATCCTTTGGCACGTTGCAGAACAACGAAAGCTTGTCGAGATGCTCCGGGTCGAGGTCCACCTCGGTGCGGCAGACGAGCACATCGGGCATAATCCCGATTTCGCGCAGCTTGGCCACGCTCTGCTGGGTCGGCTTGGTTTTCACCTCTTTGGCCGCAGCAATGAACGGGACATAGGTCAAGTGGATGAACATGGAGTTGTCACGGCCAACATCCAGCGCCAACTGGCGGATCGCCTCCAGAAAGATCAGTCCTTCTATGTCGCCCACGGTTCCGCCCAACTCGACTACGACAATATCGGGATCGCCGGCTTCCAGTGCACGGATGCGGTCTTTAATCTCGTTGGAGATATGGGGAATCATCTGAATTGTGCCGCCGAGATAATCGCCGCGTCGCTCTTTGTGCAGTACATCCCAGTAGATGCTGCCGGCGGTAATGTTGCTCTTCTGCGAGGTGGGCTTACCCGTGTAGCGCTCGTAATGGCCGAGATCGAGGTCGGTTTCGGCGCCGTCATCGGTCACATAAACCTCCCCGTGCTGGTACGGACTCATGGTGCCCGGGTCTACATTGAGGTAGGGATCCATCTTGAGCATGCGGATATCCAGCCCGCGATTGATCAGCAACCGCCCTACCGATGCTGCCGTTATGCCTTTGCCCAGCGAGGAAACCACGCCGCCTGTAATAAAGAGGTATTTAGCCATCAAAGTGTCCCATATTTCGTGTGCTATCTAGTGGTCGGAAAAGATGGGTTGGGATGCTATCGCCTACACCCGACCTGCCCCAAGCCTAAAATCCAACAATTGGAAAAAATCACTGCGACCCGAACCAAGGGTCTTTAAAACTGCTGAACATGGTTGTTTTTTATGCGTATGGTCTATAGATTTCATAGTCATTTTGGGGCTTATCATGCCCCGCAAACGAACAAGGGAGTCGATCACATGAAGTATATTTGCCAATTTCGCCGCATGCCCACCTTGCTGTGCATTGCGACTTTGATGACCGTTTTCGCCACTACCGAATCCTACGCCAACCCCTTCAATGAAGGTACCACGAATTCGATCTCGACGAGCATAAACTATAACGAAACGCTTTATGTGGGCATCCAAAACCCCAATAACACGGTCCTGATTGAAAGCAATGCCGTCGTTTCCGCTACGGACGTAATCATTGGTCAGCTGACCTCCTCCACCAACAATACCGTTTCAGTCGCCGGCAACTCCTTGTTGATCGCAGGCAATGCAACAACCAACGGACTGACGACCGGCGGGGTCATTGTGGGCGATGCAGATGGCGAAGCGGCACTTAGCATCAACAACAACTCCACGCTCAATGCCGACTACCTCTATGTAGGCTTCGGTTCCAACGACACAGGCAAAGTCGAGCTTTCCGGAGAGGGCACCGAACTTAATGTCGCGCAGGACGCCTTGATCGGCTCCGGAAGTTCTACCAATTCCATCGAAATCGGAAACGGTACGAGCCTGAACATGGGAGGGACCTTGATTGTTGGGTCCGCGACCACGACCAACAACCATGTTAACGTGGCCTCGGGCGGAAACCTTTTTGTCAACAACACCAATAACATCGATGTCGTCAATGCCGACGGGGACAACGGCATTGTTGTAAAAGGAAACGGCACTCTTCAGGTCGGTGGCGATGTACATACGGGCGTCTTCGAAGGTCAGGGCGTGGATCTGCAGGCAAATTCCAATTTGGAATTGGGCGGAACGCTGACACTGGACAAAAACAAAATCGACAGCCGCCTGAACGTTATCGTGAATGGCACCCTTTCGACCAATACGGCCAGCTGGACCTCCTCCTCCCTCACGACTATCGGAAGCACTACTTCTGACAACTCCTTAACCTTCATCAACGGTGCAACCGGCCTTGCTCAGAACATCGTACAGATTGGCCAAGGTACTTCCGCGAATAGGAATGAACTCAATGTCGACGGAGCGACATCCCTGTTTACCGCAAACTCCGATGTCTTCGTCGGTGCCCAGGGCGACAACAACAAACTGAACATCGGCAATGATGGCCAGATGGACATCCTCGGCAACCTGTACATGGGTAGCGACGCCTCGTCTACGGGCAACAAAGCCACCGTGAACAGCAATGGCGTACTGAATGTAGGCGGCGACATCACTGTTGGTCAAAACGGCGCCAGAAACACGTTTACCATCGACTATGGCCAAGTGGGCGTGGGCGGCAATTTCATACTGGGTTCGGGAGGCAACGAAAACGACTATCTTCAGACCGGGGGCTCCAACACCGTGGGCGGCTCATTCATTATTGGACAGAAGGTCGGTGCCTCGGGAAAAACCGGGTATGTGGATGATGACCGGGTGGAAACCACGGGCAACCTAGCCTTGATTGAAACCAATTCAACCCTGAACATCCAGCAAGACCTGATGGTTGGTGTGGAAGGCAGTGGAAGCATCATGGCCATCCGCGACGGTGGCATCGTAAATGTAAGCAACGATGTCGTCATCGGTGAATCGGCCGGCGACAACTACATCTATCTCCAGCGCGGCTCCAACACGCTCTTCAATGTCGGAGGCGATCTGGTTGTCGGGAAAAGCGAAGAAGGCTCCAACCGCTTCGCAGCCTATGGCGGCACCGCAAACATTAGCGGGGATCTGCTTTTGGGCGCCACCACCAACCAGCATGACATAAAAAACTTCATCCATCTGCAAACCACGAATACGGTACTCAATGTGGCCAACGGCATGTATATCGGCGCATCGAATTCGCTCAATACGCTCGACATCGTCGATGGCGCAACAGCCAACACAAAGGATTTGTTTGTAGGAACGTATACAGGTGTCTCCAACAACGTGGTCACGGTCACTGGCGAGGGATCACTGTTGAATATCTCCAACACGCTTGAAATCGGCTCTTTGACAGGTTCCAACAACATGGTTGTTGTCGAGGATGGAGGCATCCTCAACGTGAATCAGTCCGGCATTGCGATCTCTGGAACCAATAACATCCTGAACATTGCGGATGGAGGGACGTTGCAGAGCGTCGACTGGGATGCCTCCATCATAGATACAAACATTGTCATGGATGCCGGCTCCACTCTTGAACTCGGCGGATCACTCCAGGGAACCAATCGACTGGACAATCTCTTTTCCCTGGTTCTGAACGGAACCTTGGCCACCAACGACGCCGTGTGGAACACGGGAAGCAACAGCCTGTACATTGGCGAGACGCTCGGCAACAACACACTGGTGATCACGAACGGCGCCAGGGTATCCACCGCTGCGGACATGATCATCGGCAATTCCGAAGAGAGCACGGGAAACCAACTCACGGTCACGGGATCCGGATCGTTTCTCGGCGCCGGCAATGACCTGATTCTTGGACAGGACGGCTCCTCCGGAAATATCCTTTTTACCGAAGACGAAGCTACGGTCAGCGTAACAAACAACCTGGTCATCGGCAAAGGAACCGGCGCGACAGAAAATCTGCTTGAACTGTCAACCAATGCCACGGTGAACGTCCATGGAAATACCATTATCGGGTCGGATGCCGATAGTAACGTCGTAGGACTGGGAGCAACCAATGCCCTGTTCACGGGATCCGGTGATCTCGTGATCGGAGCGGGAGATGCCACCGACAACCGACTGGTTGTTTTAGAAGGCTTGGTAATCGTAAGCAACAACATGGTAATCGGTCAGGACAAAGACAGCACCGCCAACTACGCAAGGGTTTCCGGATCCAATGCGGTACTCCAAGCGCTTTCAAACCTCTACGTCGGCAAGGGCGGCGGCCAAAGCTCGCTCAATATCTCGGAAGGTGGCACCGTTGAAGCTGGGAATCTCTACATGGGATTCACCACCAACAGCCAAAACAACGCCATCTCGCTCTCCGGCACAAATTCAAGTCTGACGGTTGCGGGGAATCTGTTCGCAGGCTATGAAGGCGGCAACAACAGCTTGAACGTCTCGGACGGCGCAAAGCTCGAAGCAATGAATGCCTATGTGGGCTATGCCTCCGGCGGCAACGCTCTCTACGTAGACGGATCAAACTCCACATTTACCGTGCTGAATAATCTTTTCATCGGCAACAGCACCAATGCAGCCAGCGCGGACGAGAATCTGCTCAAGTTGACCGGCGAAGCGAAAGCAACCGTACTGAACAATCTCGCCTTGCACAACGGCACATTGCACATCGATGCGGGCTCCCAGGTATGGGTGGGCGGAAACTATAGCCAGAACAAAGCCTCGACATTGGAGATCGGCATCAGCACCAACACCACGACGACC
>JBNKSB010000151.1:0-5247 GCA_050297095.1 Pontiella sp.
GACGTCGAGCATCGGACCCAACCGGGTATCGAGATCGAAATAGTCCGCTTCCCCCTCCTCGCCAACACGTCGAGCCGAACGACAGTCTGGCAGGATGGTAAACTCCGGAATCCTCATACTGGCCATGGTGCTCCCCTTTCAACTGGATATGCAGTTGCGCACGCTCCCTGTGCAGAATCCCCGGACAACCGTCTCCTCACGCACCCAGCAACGAAGAAAGACAATGCGAACTAAAAATTTATATACTTCAGCAATGGATACGGCAATATCGATTTATTGATTTCAGGTTTAAAAGAAGGCGAATGCCATCGGGAAAATGCAGGTGCTACATCAAATTTTCCGCCACTCTTTTTTACGATTGTTTGACCCCTTCGAGCGCATTTTGTACCGTCTCCCACCATGAGCGACAAAGCACACGCACAACAACGGATCAACGAGCTGCGCACGGAAATCGAGCGGCACAACCGGCTCTATTACATCGAAGCCCAGCCGCAGATCAGCGACCGTGAATACGACCACCTGCTCGATGAACTCGAACAGCTTGAAATACAGTTCCCCGAATTCCAAAGCCCAACCTCTCCCACGCAGCGTGTCGGAGGCGCCCCGCTGGAACACTTTGAGAGCATTCGCCATGCCGTGCCGATGATGAGCCTTTCGAATACCTACTCGAAAGAGGAACTGGTTGAATTCGACCGACGCATCCACAAGCTGGTTCCCGAAGAAACCTTCAGCTACATCCTCGAACCGAAAATCGATGGTGTGGCGATTTCGCTGCGCTATGAAGACGGCGAACTGGTCCAGGCAGTTACCCGTGGCGACGGAAGCACCGGCGACAACGTGACGGCCAACATTCGCACCATAAAATCGATTCCCCTACGCCTCGACGACATGATGCCCCCGAAAGTGATGGAGGTGCGTGGCGAGATCTACATGGATACGAAAGGGTTTTCCAAACTCAACGAATACCGACAGGAAGCCGGGCTAGAACCTTTTGCCAATCCGCGCAATGCCTGCGCCGGCTCGCTAAAGCTACTGGATCCGCAGGAGGTTGTAAAACGCCCACTTGATGCCATCTTCTACGCCGTTGGAGAACTTGATGGAATTGCATTCGACACGCATGAGCAGATGCTCAAGACCCTCAAGGGTTACGGATTGCGCATTACCCCCAACTACTGGCTAAACGACACCATCGAAGAGGTCCTGAACCAGCTTGACGCCTTGGAAAACATGCGCCATGACTTCCCGTTCGAAATGGACGGAGGCGTAATCAAGGTCAATGAACGTCGGCTCTATGATCCGCTGGGCTACACGGCCAAAAGCCCCCGCTGGGCCGTGGCTTACAAGTATGAACCGGAACAGGCCGAAACCATCCTCCATGCCATTTCCATCCAAGTGGGTCGAACCGGTGTTCTGACCCCGGTGGCTGAGCTGGAACCGGTCCAGCTCGCCGGCACCACCGTCAGGCGCGCCACGCTCCACAACGAAGACGAAATCCGCCGCAAAGATATCCGGATCGGCGACCGCGTGATTGTTGAAAAGGCGGGCGAAATCATTCCCGCCGTCGTGAAGGTCGTGGCCGAGAAACGCACGGGCGTCGAACAGGAATTCAAGATGCCGACGTCCTGCCCGATCTGCGGAAGCGTGGTCGAAAAACGCGAAGGCGAGGTAGCCCTGCGCTGTATCAATCTTCAGTGCCCGGCGCAGGTAAAGAACTGGCTAATGCACTTTGCCTCGCGCAGCGCCATGGACATCAACGGACTGGGCGAATCGCTGGTGGAACAACTGGTCGACAGCGGGCTCGTCAAGAACCCAGCCGAACTGTATTCACTGAAAAAAGTCGAAGTGCTCGGCCTTGAACGTATGGGTGAAAAATCGGCCGACAAGCTGATCGCAGGGATCGAGGAGAGTAAACGCCGTCCGTTCGAGCGCGTACTGCTAGGACTGGGCATCCGACACATCGGCAAGGGTGCGGCCATTATTCTCGCGAATGAATTCAAGAACATCGATGCACTGATAGCGGCCAACGCGGAACAGCTGGAAGGCATCCGCGATATAGGACCGATTGTTGCCCGATCAGTAGTGGATTACTTCAAGGATCCACAAACCATCGATATCATCGGGAAACTACGCACGGCAGGCGTAAATTTTAAACAAACAGCAACCCACAGCAGCCATGAACTGGAAGGATTAACCTTCGTTCTGACCGGAACGATGGAAACCATGGCCCGTGATGATGCCGGCGAAAAAATTCGTGCAAGGGGCGGCAAAGTGAGCTCAAGCGTATCGAAAAATACCAGCTATTTGGTGGCTGGCGAGCGTGCGGGATCGAAACTGGAGAAAGCAGAAACGCTCGGCGTAACCGTTTTGACAGAGGAGCAATTCATCGCTTTGCTGGGCTCGGACGAAACCCTTTCCGACAAAAAAGCAGGGCAGCTCGGATTTGAATTCTAACCCATGGAGGAAATATGATTCTGGATACACTTCAAAATGCGGCGCGCTATGCTGGATTAAGGGTGGGTTGTTCGGAAGCGTTCGGCTTTCTCGATCAACCGGGTCTCAGCGATCTGCCGGACGGGAAATATGAAATCAATGGCGACCGGGTCTATGCCATTGTCGACCGCACGCAGGGACGTAAGGTTTCCGATGGAAAGCTGGAAGGCCACCGCAAATATCTCGACATCCAGTATGTCATCAGCGGGGATGAGTCCATGGGCTGGCGGCCATCAACGGGACTGCCCAGCGCCGTTTCCTACGATGCAACCAGGGATCTGGAGTTCTTTGAAGGGGAGCCGGAAAGCATCATACGCGTCCCTCCCGGATCCTTCGCCATTTTCCTGCCGACCGACGCCCACCTTCCGCTGATCGGAGATGGTTCGATCCACAAGGTGGTTGTGAAGGTGGCGATTGGGGAAGCCTGAATCGTTCTGGCGGGCGCTGACTTCCTCCGCGCTCTAACAGGATCTCCGGGCTACATCTTTTAGAACGAGTGGCCGATATTGAAATTGAATCGGCCTTTTCCGTCCTGAAACCGTTCATCGTAGGTGATCGGCCATGCATAATCGAGCTGCAACGGGAATCCAGGCAAATTGAATCGGAGCCCAACCCCCCAGTTATCGTTATATTCCGAGGGATCGAAATCCCACGAATCCGAGTTCACAAAGCCCCAGTCGTAGAAGACGGCTCCCTGAATCTGTTTCCATATCGGATAGGTGAGCTCGGCCGTGGCATACGCTGAACTGTTGCCGCCGATCGGATCCTTGGTAGTGGCATCCTGCGGTCCAACGTCCCGATATTCATATCCTCTCAGCGTATAGCCTCCACCAAGGAAGAGACGGTCAAAGAGCGGCACGCCATCACCATAGCGCGTATTGGCATTCTTGCTTGCTCCAAACGCCGCAACCGATTCCATCTCGCCACGCAGATTGAAAACCATGTTCCCGATCAACGGCCAATACTGCGCAGACCGAACCCGCAGTCCGTATATGTCTGTCTGCCCGCCCAATGAACCGCCGGCCATATAGGGCGAAATGGAGGTTTTATTGCCCCGCGTCGGATTGAGGAAGTGGTTGCGACTATCGAACAACCACGTGTATTCCAGCGCACTCTTGGTACGGGTTCCTTCTTCATCCCGGATAATCGGGGTTGCCGTTGCTGCGACATTGAAGACATCGAAACGCTCCAGTGAATAGGACAGCGTCCCGCGCGAAAACGCAGACAGCGGTTTTCCCAGCGAAAGACGGAAGCCATCCGTCCGTTGATCGTAGACACTTGAATAGTAGCGCGCTTCGCGATGATAGAGATCCACGCCAAAGGAAAGCTTGCGGTCCATGAACCATGGTTCGACAAAAGAAATATTCAAGTCATTGCGCTTGGTTCCCAACTGGGCGCCAATCTTAAACTTTTGTCCATCCCCAATGGGAGGCCAGGTCTTGTAGCTAAAATTGCCCTGCGACAGCTCGACGTACCCCACCAGCGAATCGACACTTGAAAACCCGACGCCGGCGGAGAACCGTCCGGTCGGCTGTTCCTTTACCTGGATATTGAGATCGTATTTCCCCGTTTCCGGCGTAGGTTCGGGCGTGATGGAGACAATCTCAAAATATTGGAGGTTTCGTAGTTTTCCTTCCGAAGCCTTGACCCTGCTGCGGTTGTACTTGTCGCCGGGATAGACCACAAGCTCGCGACGGATCACCTGATCCTTCGTTCGTTCGTTCCCTCTGACGTTGACCTTGTCAATGTATCCGACGGTACCTTCAGAGATGGAATATTCAACATCGACAATGCCCTTTTGCGCGTCGGCATCCATCATCGGATTAATCCCTACACGGATATAGCCGCGGTTTCCGTAGTAGGCACGGAGTCCCTCGCTTCCGTTATCGATATTTTCATACGATGCAATGTCTCCGGATCGGAGCCGGATGGTTTTGCGCAACTCATTTTCCTGAAATGCCTCCATGCCCGACAAGGAAATCTTACCAATCCGATAGCGTTGCCCTTCATCGATCCGATAGATCAAGCGGGCCTTGCGGGGGGATGAAGCATGCAATTCCGGCTCAGACACCTGCACATCAAGGAACCCGTGGTTCATGTAATACGACTTGATGTTGAAAACATCCAAGTCAGTACTGTCATCCAGGTATTGGCCGGAACGCGTGATAAAGGAATACCAGCGTTTTTCCTTTTGTTGCAAAAGCCGTTTCAGCTTGCTGTCCTCAATCAGGTCGTTTCCTTCGAAAACGATCTTCTTGATCCCCATCTTTGGTCCTTCTTCAACCGTGAAGACGACATCAACCGTACCCAGCTCCTCGTTGATCTTGGATGTCCAAGTCACTTGGGCATCGGGATACCAGAAGTCGGCGTAGGCTTCCTTGATCTTGGCCGCCGCCAACTCGAAGGAGGAGTCGTCGGCAAACTGCCCAATCTGGAGCTCCGACTTCTGCAACACCTTCTTGTTGCGCATGTCTTCGGCTCCCTCGATGACGATGCGTTGCAGACGTTGTCTGGCGGTCACTGTGTAGATCAGCACCACGCCATCCTTCTCCAGCTCCATATGCGCTTTTACATAGGAGTACCGGCCCGACTCTCTCATCCGGTCCACATCGATGCCAATGGCATCCAGAATCGTCTCTTGATCCGGCACTTGCTGCCCCACCTTGAACGAAGTAAAGGCCAGCACGGAACTGATATCGTAGGACTCCCCCGCCTGGTTGACGATGCGGATATCCTTGATGGTTTCGGCAAATGCTG
>JBNKSB010000152.1:0-7591 GCA_050297095.1 Pontiella sp.
CTATCCTAGGTGGTTACCTGGCATCAAAAAAGAACATGTCCAGCCAGAAGCACCAGCCTACCGTGAAAACGCCCGTTGAATCAGGCAACGAACAAGGCACGGCGGGTCAGCTTTAACGTTCGATGAATAAGAAAAAAACAATCACATGGCTCTTCGTTCTTGTTCTGATAGCCAGCATTTATCCCATATTTGTGGTTGGGATCACATGGAGCTTTGTTTCCAAATCAGATCTTCAAGGAGGCAAGAATGGTCCTCTTGATGCATACAGACATACACTCGCCAGTGCGGTGGTTTCGTACACAACAGGAGAGTTTGCGGTTATCTTATTTACTGAATTAGTTGAATCAAAACACAAAGATTCAGGGTTGATGGATCGCCACAACAATCTGATAGGAGCAAGCATTGGTTCTAAATGTCAATCATTCAGAGAGCTTGAACCAGCGGTAGAACAAGCTGTGTTAAAGGGTTCGGTTAATACAGAAGAAGCTACTCAAATCACTTGGCTACCTGAAGAAAAATGGAAAAAAGGACGCTACTGGTAGACTGAAATAAAAACACCGAATCAGGGCCTGGACCTTGCGGTTGCGCCCATGCCAAGCGTACCCAAAGCATTCACCCTATCGCTTGCTCCGCACGCTCTGGGTGAGGCTTAATGTTGAAAACGAACAACGAGCAGGATGGGATACTTATTTAAAAGTACTGTTGCGGCGATCCTTGTCGGGGGCTTTGGTCTTTTCCTGATATGGAAAGGAATTGTCGGCGACGTTGTCCGAACTAGTGAGGGGAAAGCATTCTTCCCCAAATGGATGTATCTTCTGAGCGGAATTATCGTGCTGATACTCCCGGTCACCTATCTGGTCGTGCGGATAATAATGTAGCCAACAGAAACGACGGAAAAGACAACATTCGACCCAGCGCTTGCCCCCCAACGTTGAAAGACCCGGTAAAATGAAAATAGAAACATACCTTTTTCTGATGCTGTTCTGCTTGCTTACCGGATGTGCGAGTCAGGTTGAGAATGCACTGCAGCAAGAGAACGAGGAGATGTATCGCGAAGGAAAAATTTCCTACTCGCAATATCGTGAGCGGGACCGGGGGTTGGACCAGTTTGACGAGCAGTTCGGAAAAAACGAATAAGAAGACGCACACCCGCCGCCTACCTCTGATCTCCCGAAAACAGTCTTAACCAGGGCCTATTCCAAAACCCCGTTCCGCGGATTTGAGGATGAAGTTCGACGCGGCAGGGATTCTGCGCCCTACCCCATTTCCCCCGGCGTGCAAGGCAGGGGCAGCCAGTCCCTTGGCCGCCGCAAATGAGGTCCCACGCATCCGTGAGGTGATAGGATAGGTTCTAAATCGACTGGAGCATATCCCCGATTACGCGTATCGTTGAGCCTCGATGATTGAGTTTCGGAACATCACATTGCAGGTGCCTCGGCAGACGTTGCTGAAAGAGACCAGCCTGCGGGTTGCGGGAGGCGACAAGATCGTCCTGCGCGGGCCATCGGGCTGCGGAAAAAGCTCCCTGCTCAAGTGTTTGGTCGGAGCGATTCCCATCGTATCCGGATCGGTGCATCTGGCCGGACTGGAGCTTTCCGCCGCGACCGTGATGCAGATTCGCGGCCTTATTTCCCATATTGGACAGGAACCGGTACTGGGCACCGAACGGGTGCGCGAAGCCCTTTTGCTTCCCTTCACGTTCAAGGCGCACCGCCATCTTCATCCAGACGAAAACCAGATCAGCGAGCTACTGGGACGCCTGCATCTTGGAACGGGTATTCTCGACAAGCCGTGCGCGCGCATCTCCGGCGGCGAGAAGCAACGGATCGCCATTGCCCGCGCCCTGCTGTTGAACAAGTCGGTGTTTCTGGCCGATGAAATCACCTCGGCCCTCGACCCCGACAGCCGGACGGCAGTGATGCATGAACTCTTCCGACCCGAAATTACGTTGCTGTCGGTTTCGCACGATCCCGAATGGATCGAACGCTGCGACCGAACGATCAATGTCGTGGGCCAGCAATTGATGGAGGAACAGCGATGATCGTGGATATGTCCATACTATCGACCCTGTCGATGTTTGTGTTGTTGCTGATCCCGATCGGCATTTTCATCTATCTCCAGCTCGGCTTGACCCGGGAAACCCTGATTTCGGCGGCGCGCATGGCGCTGCAACTCACCTTCGTCGGCCTCTATCTGAAATATATTTTTGCACTGAACAACCTCTTCGTAAACATCCTGTGGGTGGTGCTGATGATGGTGGCTGCCAACGTGAGCATTCTAGGAAAATCCGGTCTAAAGCGGCGCGTCTTTTTCTGGCGGTCGCTCGCGGGAATCGCCATCAGCACCATGGTGGTCAGCGGTTGGTTTATCCTCGTGGCTATTCGTCCGGAACCGTTCTACGACGCACGCTACATGATTCCGATCACCGGCATGATCCTGGGGAACTGCCAGCGGAGCAATGTGCTGAGTCTCGAGCGTTTCTTTACCGGCATCCGGCACAACGAAAACGAATTCATGACCTACCTCATGCTCGGAGCCAATCTGCACGAGGCCGCCCGCCCCTACCTGCGCGATGCCATCCGGGCCGCCGTCAACCCGTCGATCGCCACCATGGCTACCATGGGCATCGTCTCGTTGCCCGGCATGATGACCGGCCAGATTCTCGGCGGCGCCATGCCGGTCGAGGCCATCAAGTATCAGATCGGTATCATGATTTGTATCTTTACCGCCATGGTCATTGCCGCCATGGTCAACATTTTGCTCAGCCTCCCGGTCGCTTTCGACGACCATCAGCGCCTTAATGCCGACATTTTCCGGTAAATGCGCACGGTGCTCTGGACTGGGATGACAACTTGGAGTCCGACCTAGCTGGCTATACGGTATAGCGGTCGATGACTTCTGGATCATCGGCTGGGCATTGCCAGCAGATGAGATAGAAACACTGGTCACCTCGTTGTCAACCATCCCTTATGAAGGAACCTCTTGGGATCCGCTACCCGCATACTGAAGCGGTCGAGACGATCGATGCTCATTACTCCAGACCTGGGACTGGCAGGGGGCTAACGACATTGCCCTCGGCACCGCACCATCATTTGTTCGTGCATTGCGCAGGACTACCTCTCGTGCACAAACCATGCAGCAACTATAACGCCGAGCCGCGCCAGTGGAGTTTCTGGGAGAGGACGGAGAAGTAGCTGTGATCCTTCAGTTGCAAGAAGCGGACAACGTGTGGGCTCTTGAGGATTTCTATGCGGCCACCCTGCTCAATCTTGTATTCGTCCTGGCCGTCAATGGACAAAATTAATTCCTTGGCGGCATTCACGACCTCGATCTCGATCTGGCTGGAGTCGGGCACGACCAGAGGACGCGTACCCAACGTATGCGGACAAACAACATTGAGTCCGAATCCGCAGATCCCCGGATGAAGAATCGGACCGCCGGCGGAAAGTGAGTGACCGGTACTGCCGGTGGGGGTTGAAACAATCAGGCCATCGCACATGAAAATGCCAACAGGCTCGCCGTCGATACTCAACTTGAGGGTCACGATGCGCGAGGATGCTCCCCACCCAAGCACAATATCGTTGAGCGCGGATTCCTGTCCCACCTTCGTGCCATTCTGGAAGATGTGGCATTCGGCCACAAGTCGGAGGGACTCCTTGTAGGTTTGGTTTGCAATGGCGTCGAGGGCGGAGGCGATGTCCGTGTCGCCCACGCTGGTGAGAAAACCGAGGCTACCGAGATTGATCCCCATAATCGGTACCTTGGAACCGTGCAACGCGCGCGAGGTGTATAGCACCGTGCCGTCGCCACCCAGGGCTAGCGCCACATCAACCGTATTGCGGAACGTGTCCACGGGAATCTGCTCCGCCTCAAGCATCTCGGCCATTTCCGCACTTTCCGCGTACAGCTTAAATCGGTGACGTTGGGCCAACTGTCTGAGCTCATCCAGCACCTGCGGAGCTCGCGGCCGCTTGGTATTCACGATTACGCCAATCTTCTTCATGTCGTGAGTATAGATATCCCCTGTCCGCTTTCCAAGAACGCCGCAGTCATTTTTATGCACATCAAAGCCCTGCTAGCGAATGCATGTATCCTGGGGTTGCTCACGCAGAAAGTGGCCTGTTAAACTTGGAGTTGCGAAACTATAAACCGCATATTGGCGGGGAAGCCGACAGCTTTCCCTGCCCCAAAGGAAAGGAACGCAATATAATGAAAACAACAAGACTGATTGCGCTTGCCGCACTATTCCTGATTGCGGGATGCATGGAGCAACATTCCAGGAGGGTTCCGATGAAAACGTTTTTTGACATCGATGCGGTTTCGATTGCCGGGGACCCGGTGAAAATGGAGCAATACAAAGGCAAGGTGCTGCTGATTGTGAATACCGCCAGCAAATGCGGGTTTACCGGCCAGTATGCGGGCCTTCAGACGCTATATGAAAAATACAAAGCACAGGGCTTTGTCATTCTCGGCTTCCCCTCGAACGATTTTCTCCGACAGGAGCCTGGCTCCAATGAGGAGATCGCCACCTTCTGCAAGCAGAACTACGGGGTAACCTTCCCGATGTTTGAGAAGGTTTCCGTTAAGGGGAAGAACCAGCATCCGCTGTATACCTACCTGACATCGGAAAGGAGCAACCCCGAGTTTGGCGGAAAGATCAGTTGGAACTTCAACAAGTTCCTGATCTCGCGCAATGGAAAGATTGTCAAGCGCTTCGGAAGCCGCACCAAACCCGACGATGCCGACTTGGTTTCCGCCATTGAAACCGAGCTGGAAATGGACTAACGGATCGAGAGCTAAAGGCTATCGGCTGGAGGCTTCCTTGTAAGCCGCATAGGGACTGGCGATGGAGGTTCCGGCATAGGTTTGCCCATTGAAGGTGGCCATGGCGGCTTCGTAGATCTTCACGAAATCGCCATAATTGGAATCTTCCCAAACCGAACCGTCCGGATTAAGGCCGCCGACCGCAATGACGGAGTCGTAGCCTGCAGGATAGATCGGCGTGCCGGTCGGCTTGTTGCCGGCAGCGGCATAGAGGGTGATGCCCTGCGATGCGGCATAGTCCATGGCCGTCTGCAGAAAGCTGCTGTCGACTTCGGATCCCCAGCTCATGCTCACGATGTCCACCCCGGAATTGGCGGCATAATCCAGTGCACGGAAGATGGTATCGGAACTGGTCATGCCGTTTTCGTCAAAGGCCATAATGGACAGCACCGGCACGCCGGTCTCAGAAGCCTGCGCCCCATCCGGTGTCAAGGCACCGGAGGCGATCAATGTCGTCAGGGTACCGTGGCCGGTGGGATCATAAACCGAATCGGAAGGATCGATGGCATTGTAGGTTCCGCGGATAAAAGCCAGATCGGCATATTCGGGATCAAGCCCGGAGTCCAACACGGCGATGGCGGTTTCTCCCGGCTGGAGATGCAGGTTGACCCCTTCGGAAATCCCCGCTTGAGGCAGGTTAATACGATCCATTCGCGGGAAGGCCAGATTCGGCTCGGCCCCCTTGACCTTTTCCTGCGCCTGCGCAATGGCAAGCGCCTCCTCTACCGAAAGCCCGACGCCGATTTTGATGCGGTAGAGGCCGGGTGGATCAATCACCTCAATCACCGTGCCGTCCAGCTTTTCCAGCAAAGCCTTGAGATCCGTCTCCGTCGCCCCTTCGCCAAACCCCACCATGATTTCGCCCCGGATATACTTTTTCCCGTCTTTGCCTTCAACCACGTCGAGCAGCTTGTGTTTGCCGGAAAGCGGTTTTGCCGCTTTTTCATTTCCGCTGGAAAAAATTCGGATTGAAGAAAGCTGCACCATCTCGCCCAATGGGCCCTTGAGGCGTTTCCATTCCAGCAAATAACTATTCGGCTCCACCAATCGCGAAAAGAGTCGCTCCACTTTGGTGTCTTCCCATATGCCCGTAACACAATCGAAATTAATCGAGGGATCCACCAGCACTTCAACGCCGCGCTGTTCAAACAACCCAAGCACGTTCACCATAGGCGTTTCATTGCTTTCCAACCACACCCGGTCGCCTACCATGCGCAGCGACGCGGACCATCCCAAAAGCGGAAGCAATAGAAACACGATGGCAAGCTTGAATTTCATACCCGGAACATACCGTCTTGTAGCGGGAAAACAATGCATTCTTCCACTACGATGCGTCGTCCTGCCTTGTCATGTGGAGCAGGAGTGCATTAGGATTCGGCCCCATGAACACAGACATACAAGGGGCAAGACGAATCACCGTGGCGGGCATGGTGGTCAATCTGGTGCTGGCCGCGCTAAAATTTGTTTTAGGGATTCTAGGGCATTCGCAAGCCGTCGTGGCGGATGCCGTCCACAGTCTTTCCGACATGGTAACCGACCTGCTCGTGCTTTTCGGCTTGAAGTTCTGGTCGGCACCGGCCGACAAGCAGCACCCCTACGGCCACCAACGTATCGAGACCATCATCACGATGATCATCAGCATGCTGCTCGTTGTCGTCGCATTCGAAATTGGTTGGAAAGCCATTGAACACCTAGGCCAGCCCGTAACAACCGCTCCTTTGCGATTTGCCGTTCTGGGTCCGCTCGTATCGATCGTTTCCAAGGAAATCCTTTTTCGCAAAACCCGCTCGGTGGGCAAACGCATACATTCCTCTGCACTGATTGCCAATGCCTGGCACCACCGCAGCGATGCACTCAGTTCGATCCCGGCCCTGATAACCGTCGGAGTCGCCTCCACAGACTCGCGTTGGGCGTTTCTCGACTCGCTGGGAGCGGTCCTCGTGGCCGGACTCATCATCAAGGTTGCATGGGAAATTGCTTCGCCCGCATTGTCCGAACTCTCCGAGCGAGGAGCCGATGACGAGGATGTTCGCACCATGGCCAAACTTGCAAAATCCATAAAAGGCGTCTATTCGATCCATCGCCTGCGCACCCGCCGGCTTGGTGCCGGCTGGTTTGTCGACCTGCACGTGCTGGTGGACGGCGACCTTTCCGTCCGCGAAGGGCACGACATTGCCACGGAGGTTCAGTACCTCCTGCTAGAGGAAGGCCCTTCCGTCGCCGATGTTACAGTCCACATCGAACCAAACGGCGATGATTGAAAACCATGCTGGGCCAAAGTTTTGGTCTGGTTTTAGTATCCAAGCGGGAAATAGTGGCCATTGATCCCGCCCGAATGACTGCGATGGTGCCGGTACAGGGGGAAATTCCCAACTGCCCGACGAGTCGAAACCGGAGCTCCATCCGCTGAGCAAGGGAGGGATCATGTAATTCTGACGATCCCCCGCTCCCCAAAAGGCGATGTGTATCGCGCCCGTCCGAAACCTCGGCCGGTGAATGCATTTGACCTACCTTGGCGAAATCCGCACAATTCCGCGCCTATATGAAACAGGAAAAAGCAACCGTACTCGAACACCATAATTTCCAGGGCGACTACCGCATCCTCCGACTTGGCGCGCCAACCGTCGGACCGCTGGTAAAGCCCGGCCAGTTCCTGCACCTTCAAGTGCCGCAGCTGGGCGACCGCGTTCTGCGACGTCCCTTCAGCATCTACAAGGCCGGAGAGGAAGGCGTCAGCATTCTCTACAAGGCGGTAGGCCGGGGCACG
>JBNKSB010000153.1:0-7063 GCA_050297095.1 Pontiella sp.
ACACCATCATTATCGTGACCCACAACATGCAGCAGGCCGCGCGCGTATCCGATCTGACCGCTTTCATGTACGAAGGCGTGCTGGTAGAGTTTGGCAAAACGAAACAGTTGTTCACCAACCCGGAAAATGTGCAGACGGAAAACTATATCACCGGACGATTTGGTTAAGGAGAAGGACCATGGCAAAGCATTTGGAAAAGGAACTTGATCGGCTCAAGAAGCTCATCTACAGCCTCGGCGCCCGCGTCGATGAAAGTCTGGAACTCGCCGTTAAATCCTTCCAGGAAAACGACAATGAACTGGCTAGAAAGGTGATCGAAGGAGATCACGAGATCGATGACATGGAAGTCGAAGTCGAAGAGGAATGCCTCAAGGCGCTCGCCCTCTATCAACCCGTGGCGATCGATCTTCGCTTCATCATCGCCGTCATGAAAATGAACAGCGATCTGGAACGAATCGGCGACCTGGCTGCGGACATCGCCAAGAATGGGATATACGTCAACAAGGCCACCAAGCCCAGAATTCCATTGGATTTGCACCAGATGACCTATCTGGCCAAAGCCATTGTGCGCAAGAGCCTCGACTCATTGCTGAACATTGATGCCTATCTAGCCCGCGAAGTGCTTAAAGACGACGAAGAAATCAACAGCATGAAGTCCGAGATGAAGCAGGAAATTGTCGCAGCGCTGAAGCGCGACCCGGACCACGCGGAAATATTGATTACGCTACTGGCGGTCACGCACCGGCTTGAGCGCATCGGCGACCACGCCTGCAACATTGCCGAAGATGTCATCTACATGGTCGAAGCCGAAATTGTCCGGCACCAAATCGACGAGTAGGAAGGTAGGGACGGCTCGACGAGCCGTCCGAGGCGCTTTCGGCGAATGCGCCCTACCCAATTACGGCCTTTTGCATTTCGACCAGTTCGGAAATACCCTTTTCGGCCAAAGTCATCATTTGCATCAGCTCATCCTTGCTGAACGGTGCGCCTTCGGCCGTGCCCTGCACTTCGATGATCTTGCCGGATTCGGTCATGACGAAGTTGGCATCCACCTCGGCGGATGAATCCTCCAGGTAGCACAGGTCCAGAATCGGCACCTGCTTATTGATGCCCACACTGATCGCTGCCAGCCCTTCGACAACCGGATTCTGCTTAATCAATCCCTCCTTCATGAGCCGGTCCACGGCCAGCTTTAGCGCAACGTAGGCCCCCGTGATGGAAGCCGTTCGGGTACCGCCATCCGCCTGAATGACATCGCAGTCGAGATAGATCTGTCGACGTCCGAGTTTCTGCAGATCAACCACGGCGCGTAGCGACCGCCCGATCAACCGTTGGATTTCCATGGTTCGGCCGCCAATCTTGCCCTTGGCTGCTTCTCGCTGGGTCCGATCCTGCGTGGCCCCAGGGAGCATGCTGTACTCCGCCGTTACCCATCCGCCGGGAACCTTCTGAAAGCGCATCCAGCCCGGCACGTTTTCATCCACGCTGGCCGTGCAGATCACGCGGGTATTGCCCATTTCCACCAAGACCGACCCCTTGGCCGAAGTAATAAAATCCTTGGTAAACTTGACCGAACGGAGCTCGTCGGGCCTGCGCCCGTCGATCCGCTTTTCTGCATTGTTCACCACTGTATCGAGATTGATTCCGCCGCTGAGATTGATTTCTTTCTTCATAGTGCGCGCTATGGTGGAGAAGAACGGATGGGATTGCAACGTTCGGACAGCATAAAATGGACGCAATAGGGTTTGACAACCCACGAATTGTTGGTAGTTTAGCGTGCTTTTTAGAACAAATAGGAAATTTTACCGATGAAACGTACATACAATCCTTCGAAGCTGAAACGTGCTCGCAAGTGTGGATTCCGCAAGCGCATGAAAACCGCAGATGGCCGTGCCATTCTGAAGCGCCGTCGCCAAAAGGGCCGCAAGCGCCTGACGGCTGTTTAATTACAGGTTTAACAGTATGCCGAAGCCCCAACAGAGGGAGTCGGACTATTCGATCGACTCAAGCCCGCCGTCCAGCGGGCTTGATCATTGTTTATCCAAACAACAACGACTGACCCAATCCTCGCTCTTTTCCGAAACTTTTGCACAAAACCGCAAGTGGGTTGGTCGCTATATGGTGCTCTGGTTGCGAACAGGAGAAAATGCGTCGCTGCGGCTGGGAGTCATTACCAGCAAAAAAGTCCACCTGCGCGCCAACAAGCGCAACCGGGCCCGCCGCCGCCTGCGCGAAGCCTACCGAAACCTACGCCCCTGTTTTTCGGGCGAATTTGATGTCATCCTTGTCGGACGCCGCGCCATTCTAAACGCCGAATGGCCTGATATTCTTCGGGAACTATTGAAGCTTGCCTCCAAAGCCGGGCTCATAACCGAAGGGAACCTTCAAGAAGCAAAGAAACAGCATGGCCTTGAACGGACAGACTAAAGGCAGGCAGGGCGCCTGCGATACGATGCACCGCCGCCACCTTGCTACCCTTGCTTACCTACCGCGGAATGCACTTATTCTACTAATCAAGCTATACCAAAAAGGGATCAGCCCCTGGCTGGGGCAACGCTGCCGCTTCCATCCCACCTGCTCGCACTATTGCATTGATGCCCTGAAGCAACATGGTATGGTTCACGGTCTTTGGCTGGGGCTCAAAAGAATCTGCAAGTGCCATCCGTTCCATCCTGGCGGATTCGATCCTGTTCCAGATGCAAAACTGAATTTACCAAAGAGAGATAGACATGAATAAAAAAGATCTGATCCCCGTTGTTTTACTGATCCTGCTGATTCCGATCTGGACGTTAATCGACCGAACCTTTCTGGCTCCGAAATTTGCTACGGAAGCACCGCCAGCAGAACAGAGCGCCCCGGTAGAAGCGGGTGCCATTGATGAAGCCGACCTGAGCGCAACCCCTGATGAAGCCCAGACTCTCGCCGAAGAAGTCGTTAAAAAAGTGGCCGAACCCGCCGAAGAAGAACAGGTTGGAATGCTGTGCAACGACAAGGTCGAGCTGGAAATAACCTCCCTCGGCGGCGGCATCAAATCGGCTACGCTACTCGATTTTCCGGAATTCAACGAAGACGGCAGTGCCCCCGTACTCCTCAGTTTTACAAACCGTCCCGCATTGGCCTATAGCGGACTGGACGGCATTGAAGCCGTAAACGCGCTCAATCTTGAAATTGCCGAAAACGGACGTACGGCGATCCTGAGCCGCCAGCTGGAAAACTGTACTTTTGAGCGCACCATCACCCTTGGCGATGACTACCTGCTCGACATCGAGGACCGTTTCATCGCCCCGGCTACCGCTTCGTGCGAACTACCGGCCTTCCGGCTCCTGACGGGTGCCATGCAAAACCCACCAGACATGAAGGCGACCAAAGGCATAAGCATCCTGGGCGTTGACTCCTACACCACGGAAGGCGGCATCAACTATTGGGGACGCAAGCTATCCAAGCTCTTTAAGAACGAAGATAAACCTGCCGTGCTGGATACCGTGCCCGACGACATGAAGGGCGTAGTGGTGGATTGGGTCGCAGCCAAAAACAAATTTTTTACCCAAATCATTCGTCTTGAAGAACCTATTGCCACCATGGCAGTCCTCTCCTCGCGGGACATGGATCAAAAAGGCCTCGTTCCCCAGGACATCTCGGCGGCCCTGGTCTTCCAACCAACCCGTATCGACGCCGGAAATGCGCTGGAGATGGACTACCAATATTATATCGGCCCCAAGCAGTATTCGGTCCTGAAAGCCGCCGGAAACAACATGCAAGGCGTGATGGAATTTGAAACGATCGGTTTTTTCTCCTGGATGAACTGGCTGATGGAGCCGGCACGCAAGGCCCTGCTATGGACCCTGAACCTGTTCCATGGAATCTTCCATAACTATGGCGTGTCCATTATCCTGCTGACCCTGCTGGTCCGGATCCTGTTCTGGCCGCTCACTCACAAGAGCACCGAAAGCATGAGACGCATGCAGGAGATACAGCCGGAAATCAAAGCGCTTCAGGAAAAGTATAAAAAAGATCCTCAGCGCATGCAGCAGGAAACCATGAGGCTCTACAAGGAGAAGCATGTAAATCCCATGGGCGGGTGCCTTCCCATGTTTGTGCAGATTCCGGTGTTCATCGCCCTCTTCACGGTCTTGCGGAATGCGATCGAGTTGCGCTATGCCGGATTCCTTTGGATTGCCGACCTAAGCGCACCGGAAAACCTCCTCATGGGAAAAATGCCGGTTGTGGGATCACTCAATATTCTTCCACTCATCATGTCCGCATCCATGATCTGGCAACAAAAGCTTACCTCACCGTCCACAGCCGCCACGCCCGAACAACAACAGCAGCAGAAGATGATGATGGTGATGATGCCGATCATGATGCTGTTTTTCTTCTACAGCATGCCCTCTGGATTGGTATTGTATTGGACCACCAGCAACCTGCTTATGATCGCCCAAACCGGTATCCGCAACTTTCGAAAAAAGCTGAAAGAGGCGTAAGGCGTTCAATTATAAAGCACCCTGCAACCTAGCTAGTGGGAAATTCCGAGTTCAGTATGATACATGACTCGTTGGAATCAATGTACCTTCCGCAGGTGCGAGGGCAAGATGCGTAGCTGATCGCGGTATTTGGCAACGGTACGTCGGGCAATCTTGATTCCCTGCTCTTCCAGCAACTTGACAATCTTGGAATCCGAATAAGGTTTCTTTTTGTCTTCGTCCGCCACGAGCTTGGCCAAGGCCGCCTTGACGCTTTCATTCGAGATGGCTTCACCGCTGGCGGTGGCCACGCCCGGTTTGAAGAAATATTTCATGCTGAGTAATCCGCGCGGCGTCTGCATGTATTTTCCGGCAGTTGCTCGACTAATGGTCGTTTCATGTACTTCCAGAATTTCCGCGATGGTTTTCATGTTTAACGGCTTTAATTTTGAAACCCCGTGATCGAAAAAGTCCCGTTGAATACGGACGATCTCGACGGCAATGCGGTAGATGGTATCCATCCGCTGGTCAATGCTTTGGATAAACTGTTTCGATTTCGAAATTTTTTCGCGGATATAGGATTTAACCTCCTTGGTGGCCTTTGGATCCTTCAGCATCTGAAGATATTTCTGGCTGATAAACAGATTGGGATAAGGTTTGCGGTTTTGGGTGATGACATATTCGCCATCCTTCTTCTCAACGATGATTTCAGGCGTAACGTATTCAATGCGTTCCTCGCTGAAATTTCGTCCGGGCTTGGGATCCAATTTTGCCACCGCAGCAGCCAGCTCCTTGACCCGATCCAGAGTCAATCCCATCGCTCGGGCAATATCCTCGTACTTATGCCGACCCAACAGGGGCAGATGGCTGGAAACAATCTGGTATTCCTGCGAATCTTCCTTGCCTGCCCGCTGTAGCTGCAACAGCAGGCATTCGCGCAGGTCCCGCGCACCCACGCCCGCCGGATCGAATTCATGGATGGTATTCAGAATCTTATCGAGCATTTCAGCGGGAAAATTGGGGAGCGCCAACAAATCCTCCACATCGAGCTGCAAATATCCATCATCGTCGATATTTCCAATGACGATTTCCGCGATCTTTTTCTCGTAGTCGTTCAGCCCCGAAAGAGAAAGCTGATCCAACAGCTGGTCATGCAGAGAGGATGCCGCCGATAGCGAATCCATCATGTATTGATACTTTTCCTCTGCATCAGCTCCTCCGACAGCCTGGCGACCTTCGTAAAAGCTATCACCCCACTCTTCGCCTAGAGCCGGCAGCTTCTCGAACTCGTTGTCGTACTCGTCGCGTTCAACATCCTTTGTTCCCTGCTCAATCTCGATATGTTCATCGGCTTGTTCCTGAGTGGCTTCGAGCGTGGGATTTTCGGAAAGCTCCTGCTTGATCATCTGCTGAAGATCCATCAAGGGCATTTGAAGGATTTCAAGCGACTGGAAAAGATGCGGAGCCAGCACTTGCTGCATCTTCATTTCCTGACTTAGTACTAGTCCGGGCCTTGGCATGCATCAAAATTTACGCTTTCGCCCGCATATCTCAAGCCAAGTTTAATGGGAAAGCCATAGAAGACGATCTGCGCTCCAGCCAATCTTGCATTGAGGGTCATCAACAAATCGCTTGATTTAAACAACACCCCTGCAATTATTCCGTTAAAAAAGTTTCCATTGCACATCGGCACCCTATTATGAAATGCGTTTTTGAGAGGTTTCGAATGGATTTACAGGTTTGCGTGCTAGGTAGTGGCAGTTCCGGAAATGCGATCTTCATCGCATCGGGCAAAACGCGTGTACTGATCGACGCCGGTCTAAGCGCCAAACAGGTTGCGCTTCGCCTCGAGCAACTCGGTATTGTTCCGGAAAGCATAAACGGCATATGCGTTTCGCATGAACATGGTGATCATATTTCAGGATTACGCGTATTGCAAAAGCGTCATGGAATCCCCATCTACGCCAATGCAGGAACCCTTACCGGGATCCAGCGTCAACCCAAGGCCCACGAAATCAACGTACGGATTTTCCAAACCGGATCTCCCTTCGAAATCGGCGAGATCACCATCGAACCCTTTTCCGTCCCGCACGATGCCTACGAACCGGTCGGGTTTCGCCTGCAAGGCTCTGGCGGTTGCGTCGGCGTAGTGACCGATCTCGGCATGGGCACCTCGCTCATCCGCGAAAAATTGAAAGGATGCCAAGCTCTCATCATGGAATCCAACCATGACGAGGACCTTCTTCGCGAAGCTCCGCGTCCCTGGTCGCTGAAACAACGTATTCGAAGTCGGCAAGGCCACCTTTCCAACATAGATGCCGCCCGACTGATCGCAGACAGCGCAACGCAAGCGCTGGAACACGTTTTTCTGGCCCACCTCAGTTCCGATTGCAATACCCCCGAAACCGCATTGCGAACGGTCGCTTCGCAACTCCGGCTGGACGGCCTTGGCCATATTCAACTGGAAGTCGCCCATCCGGACCGAATATCAAACGTATGGAGACCGTCTCAGGCACTCATGGGAAAACCAGCATAAAATCTGATCTTGCCGCTAACCGAATGGGATTTCCGGCAGCCAACCACTCCGAATATCAGTCGCCTGC
>JBNKSB010000154.1:0-3473 GCA_050297095.1 Pontiella sp.
GTTTCGAGAAGCATCGACGGCTGAAACTCCGACGGACTATGATCTGGAAGTCGAAGGTTTGCGGTCGCTGGATCGCTATACTTTCCAGGTAGAGCTCGCAGAGCCGTTTCCGCAGTTTCTAGATGTTCTAACGATGCATTATGCCTTTGTGGTGCCGCGTGAAGCGGTGGAATACCATAAGCTTGATTTTGTAAACCATCCCGTCGGAACCGGGCCCTATCGCTTGGTGGAGTGGAAGCGAAACTCCCGCATCGAGTTTGCCCGCAATCCAAAATGGGCAGAAACGGGTCGGGTGGAAACCTATCCGGAAACCGCCAGCGAAGAGCAGAAGGCACGAGGCCTTGGAGAGCCCGCCGGACAGCCTGTTCCGATGGTTGACCGTGTGGTCCAGTTCGTGGTCGACGACCAATCGACGGCTTGGATGATGTTTCTGTCCGGCCAGTTGGATAGCTCCGCCATTTCGCGGGATAACTGGGATGCGGTCATTACCGGGAACCAGCAGTTGAACGATACGTTAGCATCCCGTGGCATCTCTCTGGTGTCGGCTCCGTCGATCGATATCCGTTACATTGGCTTCAATATGGACGATCCCGTGGTGGGATCAAGCCGCGACCCGGAACAGAACGAGCGCAACCGCAAGTTGCGGCAGGCCCTGAGCTGTGCCTACGACTTTGAGCGGATGAACCAGTATCTGAACAACCGCCTGTATCCCGCGAACGGGCCCATTCCCAAACCTTTGGCAGGACGCCCGGACGAGCCTTCGCCGTATGCATTCAATCTCGAAAAGGCCCGGCGCCTACTGGCGGAAGCTGGTTATCCAGACGGCATCGATAGTGAGACCGGGCGGCGCCTCACGCTGACGATGGAAGTGGGGAGCGCCTCGGGCAATATCCGGCCAATGATGGAGCTTGTCGCCGATATGTACCAACGCATCGACGTGGTATTGGACTTTTCCTACAACACCTGGCCGGCCTTCATCGAAAAGCTCAACCGTCGGCAGGCCCAGATGTTTTCCCTCGCCTGGCTGGCGGACTATCCCGACGCGGAAAATTTCCTGCAACTGTTCTACAGCAAGAACGAGTCGCCGGGACCCAACCATGCCAACTACCGGAATCCGGAGTTTGATTCACTCTACGAGGAAATCCGGATCATGCAGGACTCCCCGGAGCGTACCGCGAAATATGAGGAAATGGCGCGTATCATCATCGAAGACTGTCCTTGGATCTTTGAATATCAATCCATGAGCTTCGCCCTTGTTCACAGCTGGGTGAAGTACTACGAGCCGCACGACTTTCCGTATGGCATGAGCATCTACCGCGATATCGATCTGAAAACTCGCAATCAATGGATGACGAGCTATGGCGACAAGAAGCTGGATCTGCGGGGGAGCGAGTAGCGATGCCGATGTACATTCTAAAGCGTGTGCTCCAGATGTTTCCCACCGTGGTCGGTGTGATTCTTTTGACCTTTGTGTTGTTCAATATTCTCCCGAACGATCTTGCCGCCATCGCCTTGGGGAAAAATGTCACGCTTAAGCAGCTTGAGGATTTTGATGCGAGACGAGGCCTCAACAAACCCCTCTTCTTTGGGAGAAATGCAAAGTGCCGGGCCTATGAGGATCAGGATCTGTCGGAGGGTGCGGGGCGTTGGAATACATGGAGCAATGCGGTCTATTCCGCCGATCTGGATACCGTAAAAATCGAAGCCGGATCCGAACTCAATGTTTTGGCGTTCGAACTTGATGCCGATGCGGAATACGAATGGAAGTTGACCTACAAGGGAAACGGGGTCCTGGCCGGAAAAGAGTTGGATGCGACAGCGTGGACGACGGTGCGGATTCGCTTTAAAGGAAGCGAAGACGCCTCGTTCAAGATCGGAGATCGCGGTCTGGAATTCCGGGCGTTGCGTTTGCGCAGGATTCAATCTTCTCCCTTCGATTCCCAGTTGTGGTTTTTCGTGAAGAATATCTGCAAGGGCGAGCTGGGCTATTCGGAAACCTTTAAGCAACCGGTTGTGAAACTGCTACTGGACGGCATTCCCAAATCGCTTTCGCTTACCATCCCCATTTTCATCATTGGCGTTATCGTTTCGATCTCGCTTTCGCTGCTTTGTGCGTTTTTCCGCAATACGTGGATCGACCGCTCTTTCGTGTTTCTTTCCGTGGCGCTCATGAGCATCAACTATTTGGTGTACATTGTGGCCGGTCAGTATTTCCTCGCCTATAAGCAGGGATGGTTCCCGGTCTGGGGCTATGAATCGTGGCGCTACCTTGTACTGCCCGTCATCATCGGTGTCGTCAGCGGTCTTGGGTCGAACATCCGCTTCTACCGCACAATCATGCTGGATGAAATGTACAAGGACTATGTGCGCACCGCATTTGCAAAAGGGGTTTCCAAGCCGCGCGTGCTGTTTGTACATGTGCTTAAAAATGCCATGATTCCCATCATTACCAATGTCGTCATTGCGATTCCGTTCCTCTATACCGGATCGTTGCTGCTGGAGAGCTTTTTTGGGATTCCGGGACTGGGTTATCTAGGCATCAGCGCTATCACGCAGTCCGATGTGGACGTGGTGCGTGCCCTCGTCTTGATCGGGGCCTTGCTGTTTGTGGCGGCCAACCTGTTAACCGATATCTGCTATGCGCTGGCCGATCCGCGCGTAAAACTGAAGTAAACGATATGCCGAGAGAAAAGGGACATAGTTTGTGGGGCGATGCCTGGCGGCGGTTGCGAAAAAGCCGCATGGCCATGGTGTGCCTTGGTATCGTCACGGTCTTTACCGTGCTTGCGATATATGGCGAGGTGACCCACCTGCATTACAAGATCGCGGACAAGACGCCTCCCTACATGATCGTCAATCTGGACCGGGCGTATCAGCCGCCGAGCGCGAGCAACTGGATGGGAACCGACGGGTTGGGGCGGGATGTTGCCATCCGTCTGGTGCAGGGGGTGCGCATCGCCTACATGGTTGGCATCATTACATCCTGCATTGCCATTCCCATCGGCGTGTTTCTCGGGTGCTTGGGTGGATTTTTCGGCGGCCGTACCGATGACTTTGTGGTGTGGCTCTACTCCACCTTTGCTTCGGTTCCCGGCCTGTTGTTTATTCTGGCGATTGCCATGGTGGTCGGCAAAGGGTTGACCGGCATCTTTCTGGGCATCGGACTCACGACGTGGGTCGGCGTGTGCCGTCTGGTGCGAGGAGAGGTGATGAAGCATAAGGAACAGACCTATGTCCATGCGGCCAAGGCGTTGGGTCTGGGTTCGGGCCGCATCATGTTCAAGCATATCCTGCCCAACATCACCCATGTAATCATTGTCACCTTTACCCTGCGTTTCCCTGCGGCGGTCGGCACCGAAGTATTCATGAGCTTTCTCGGCATCGGCGTGCAGAACGAGCCCTCGTGGGGGCTTATGATCAACAGCGCCCGCATGCGCCTGTGGCAGGGCATGTGGTGGGAAATGACCTTTGTA
>JBNKSB010000155.1:0-5267 GCA_050297095.1 Pontiella sp.
GGGCAAAGCGCTGTGTCCCTGATCCTCCGCCGCCACGTCCATCGGCGATGCGGTAAGTACCTGCACTGTGCCAGGCCATTCGGATGAAAAATGGGCCGTAATGACCAAAGTCAGCCGGCCACCAATCCTGAGAGTCGGTCATCAGTCTAGTCAGATCTTTTTTCACCGCTTTCAGGTTGAGCTTCTTGAATGCCTCGGAGTAGTTGAAGTCCTCGCCCATTGGATTGGACTTCGAAGAATGGATATGCAGGACATCGAGTCGGACTTGGTTCGGCCACCATTCCTGGTTCGTCATGCCGCCGCCGGCTTTGTGGATAAACGGACATTTTGCTTCGCTCATGGTATGTCTCCCTTCGTGTTCAGCATGTTGTTCGCCTTGCAAAACGTAGACTAGAGACGATCGTTCCATTTGTCGAATTTATTGTTTTTATAGTTTTGATAAGTGACTGCAATGATGGGGCTTGTAACCTCTCCAACTGCGACGCATCGCATCTGCGTCTTTATTTCCTGTAAGCAATTCGCTACCGTGCCGCCATGAATGAATCCCTAGCACTCGCTAATGCAGTCGTTATCGCCCTGAGCTGCGGCATCTCCTATCTGGCCTTCCGCAAGCCCGAACTCATGCATGCATGGTTGTTCAGCAGTTCGGATATCATCAGAGGCAGGGAATACCATCGCCTTCTGACCAGCGGTTTTATCCATGCCGACATGGCCCACCTGGTCTTCAACATGTACAGCCTCTACTCCTTTGGCTGCTTCATCGAGCAGTACTACGGCATCGGCATGTTTCTGACGATCTACTTTGCGAGCATACTCGGGGGCAATCTGGTCTCGCTCTACCTCCACCGACACGAGGCCTACCGCGCACTCGGAGCCTCCGGCGGGGTCTGCGGGATCATCTTTGCATCAATCTTCCTGCTCCCCGGCGGAAGCGTCTACCTGTTCTTTGTTCCGATTCCGATCCCCTCATGGCTGTTTGCCATCGTCTTCGTCGCCTTCTCGATGTACGGCGCGCGCAACCGGCTTGGCAACATCGGACACGACGCGCATCTCGGCGGCGCGCTGGTCGGCTTGTTCACCACCACCCTGCTATGTCCCGCCATCGTCCGGGAAAGCCCTATACTCTATGGAGCCATCCTCGCCATTACCACCGGATTGATCCTCTTCTTCAAGCGCAAGCCTATCTAGGGCCTTGGCCGAGTTCCATGGAAGAAAAGAACCGGTTTACTAGTCATCCGTGACGACAGCCTGCGAAATGCCGTAGCGGCGGATCACGCGTTCCATTCGCTCCCCGACATCCCGCGACACCCAAACGCCTTTGAAGAGAGTGTACCCTTTCGCATCGGTGTAGCTGGAGGCCGTCAGCAGAACATAGTTAGCCTCACGCAATTCCTTGTCTTTTGCGCAAAAATCTTTTTCCCCGTAGATATTCCAAATCTGGAACGCAAATGCATCGGGATTGTCCTCGTAGAGGCGCCGCTCCCCCTTTTCAGACGATTCCATGTAGATCGGAAACTTCCCCCGACGCTCGTATCGCTCGTACTCATCTTTCATCGTTTCCGGCGTCACCCACTCCGTAAACGCCCTGTTCCGCTTTTTCGCATCGCGTTCCGACAGCTCCGACACCTTGACGCCGGCCTGAACCGTCGATACCGCTAAACCAAACACCACTGCCATTAGGATCTGTTTCTTCATCTTTTTCCTCTCTATTTTCGGGTGGCAATTATTTACCCGATCTACGGGCTGTCTGCAAATCTGCATTCGTCTTTGAACTATCGCTACTGGTTTTTATCTCGCGGAGAAGCAGAGGTCGCAGAGTAAAAACCCCAGGATGCAATGTTGCTCCCCTTGAGAGGAAAGGGATCGGGACGCGTAGCGAGGCGACCGAACCGGCCGCAACGACCTTCATGAATGGCAGACCAGGCTTCTCACCACAGAAAAAAGGATCATTCCAAAGCCGCAACCCAGAAAAACATCAGTTCGCAGGACCGCCTCCGCGCCTAGGACCACCCCTGCCAGCTTTATACTGAAATCCGAGGACCGACCCGCTTTCCCGACCCGCTTTCCGACCCGCTTTCCCAAGGACCGACCCGATTTCTAAAATATACCTACACTTGTACCGTATTATTGTTTTGCTCGCGACCAAGCGTTGAATAAATCATGATCGAAACTACCGGCCCATCCCCGGTTCCATGTTCGGGCGACACACGGTGGTGGAGTCGGATTGCACCAGCTTGCAGCGAATTTCCACGCCCGTCGGGTTTTCGGTGACGCCAGTGGTTTGCAGGAAGCTTTGCCTATCTCTGGATGGTTAGTGGTTCGACTCCCCGTCTATAGTTCTTTCGGCATTCTCATCCTTCGTCTGGTAAACCGTGCACGCGCCGCTAATCTCGAATTCATTGAGTGTTCCTCCCGGAATGATCCGGTCCGGTATACGAAATTCCATCCACACAAACATTTTGTCGGGCAATACGGGATCGCCCCATCGGGAATGGCTTGGGTCTAGGTAAAAGTGGACCGGTATTTCTTTTCCATCCCAGCCGATGCCACCGGGAAGTTGGAGATCGAATGGAAGGTTGCAGGAGGCCAGCAGGATTCGGTTAGTCTTCGATGGACCGGCTTCGATCCAGGGCAGAGCGATTGGCTGCGCGTTTAAAAGGCCTTGAATCGCCTTTTTACATCGAGCCTCCAAGTCTCCTGCATCGGATTCAAGTTTACTGAAACGGGTGGAATAATTCCATGAATTCAGGTTTAAGACGATAGTACTGTAGAGGTCCGCGTTTGCCGCTTGAACCAATTTTCCAATGTATGGACTCAGGTCAATGGTGCCAGGGCCTGTTGGGTCGGGAGTAAGCTCGTCTGGGGAAATGGACTCTTTGGCAGGTGGTCCTGCGTGCAAGGTGTGGTCCGCTCCGTTCGGGTCCCGTGAACGGTAGTTTGGCTGCTGAAAGTTGTCGCCCCACTTGCGCGATCCGTCTTTCCAAAAATCCGCATTATCCGACTCGTTCGCGCGCTGGTTCATCATGTGGATAACGTCTTCGGGTGACGCATCCTTCGTTTGCACTCGTTGGTATTCTTCCGTGTATAGCTGGCCCGTCCCATCACCCAGGTGCAGGATAAGGCGAGCCTCCGTCAGGACGGCGATCTCATCGCGGTAGGTTAAACCGATTTCTTCAGGCGTGTTGCTGGTCTCCACATGGGTGATCAGAGAGGAACCTTCCAATCGCCATGTGCCGGCGGATTCAAAGGCAAAGTAGGGATCCCTGCTTTTAAGGCTCCAACTTCCATCTGGGTTGAATCGCATGCTTCCATGTTGGGAGCCGGAATCCCATTGCCATTCGCCCTTGAGCAGTCCGGGATCGGGATGCTCGGTCCTGTGGAGTGTGGGCGGGGTTTCGATCGTTCGGCAACTGCACCACAATGAACTCTGTTTGTAGTCATACCCCTTGATATACAGAACGCCGGTTGTACCGCTCTTGGTACGGAAGGCCAGTGCCAGTCGATCGTAAGGTGGATAGGGAAGCCGATAGACATCAAACCCCCCTGGCGTGCTGCATTTCTTATTCAAATTCGATTTTTCGACCGGAAATCCAGGGCTGGATTCTTTCAGGACCGCGTCCACATCCTCGGGGGTGATTCCGGCCACGCGCTCGGTAGGAATCCGAACCAACTGAAGTCCCAGGTCCGGTAGCGTCCCCAAAACCAGTTGTTTGTCTTTCAGGCGGAAAAACAGCTCCGCTCCGGAATCCGAAAACCAGTCCGGGGCCTTTGCCTCATCCCCGACCAATATTTCCGGCATGGTAGTGGCACGTCCGGTGTCCAGATCTAGGAATTTAGGATTGTGGAACTTATCGCACAGCTGGACATGCCGTTCGAGGCCAAAGCCCCTTGCCTGTGACGCCACGGAACGGGGGACTTGCGCGAGCTTGTAGCGAATGCGAAGGGCGTTGTCGTTATCCGAAAGCCGCTCGACATCCATCACTCCTAGAGAGCCGTCTGCCGTGCGGAAGGCAAGGGTTAGGTCTGATAATTCCTTGCCATCAGATCGGCAGAAGTTGCCACTGCCGTTTATATCAATGTGCTCCATACCTGTGTTGTCGCTCTCCAGCGCATCCTTCAACTCGGCTACGGTGACCGTGTCCCATGTGTTTCGGGATATGCGGGCCAGATCTGGATAGGCTTCTACCGACGATCCCAGCATCCATTGCCCGCCGTCTCCGCAGACAAATATCAGGTCCATCCCTTTCCATGTGAGCCAATTCCCCGGCACCTTGTTGCCTACCGACAAATCCCAGTTTGCCGTGGTGGATTCGCCGGTATCCAAATCCACGCACAATCCATTCAGCGTACCTTCGCGACCCGGACTCAAGTGAAGTGTCTTTTCCCCGGCGAAGGTACCGGCGGACAATTTCTTCTGCGCATGAGTGGGGGTGGTTGGCATATCGGGATAGGCTCCGCGGATCTCAACACGGTTTGATGCGCCGATCTTGATGGACAGGGGCGGTGAGTAGTATTCAGGTCGCCAATCTTGCGGTTTGTCATCCAGGGTCCGAAGATGCAGATGTTCCGGTGGTCGCAGCAGATATCGGAAGTGGTATGTTCCGGGTTTCAGCCGGGCAATGGCGTCGGCCTGGGTTGTGAGCTCCGCTTCGACTGTCGACGAGTCTTCTGGTAACAGCATGAGCTGTAGGGTATAGGCTTTAAGCGGTTCATTCGTTCCTAGAATCGCATCGGTTTTCAGCCGTCTCTTGGCGTGGTTCCGGCCTTCTAGTTCCACCGACTGGCCATTCGAATCGACGATCATCAGCACGGCGCTGATCGGTAGGTCCGATGGAGTCACCAGAATTTTTGGTGGTCGTTCGGGCGGTCCCGGGGTCTTGAGCAAGAGTGCGACCTCAATCGGCGTTCCGAGCTGAAACCCATTTCCCTGGGTCTTGACCTCGATGGCAGTCAGCAACGTATCTGTGAAAGGAGCGGACAGGCTGCCTCCGCCATGCGTGGATTGATCGCTTTCCGGATGAGCGTAGAAAAGGGTATAGGCAATGGCACCCCAGATGATCAGCGCCACATAGACCACCCTGCCGGCATATCTGCCAAGTAGCGATCTTCGCGCTATGAGGGCAAGGAAAAGTGCAAGGAACAACAGCGCGCCACAGAGAAGGATAACCATCTGCTCATCCATGTGGGACCACAGAATCACACTGCCCAGCATAGCAACTGCCATGACTGCCAATGACCATTTTCCACAGGTGCTGTTATGACTGCCG
>JBNKSB010000156.1:0-9879 GCA_050297095.1 Pontiella sp.
ATATCCCGCACGCATCTGCAACAACTGACGGATCGTGATGTCGTTCTTGCGCGGATCCTTGATTTGGTCTGCCAGTTCCGGAAAGAAATCCATCATCTTCTGGTCCAGGCTCTTGATCTCTCCCCGCTCCAGCGCGATACCGACCAGCGCCGACGTGAAACTCTTCGTAACCGAGTGGATGTTGATTTGCTGGTCAACCGCACCTTCGTTGAAATATTTCTCGGCAATCAAGCAACCGTTCTTGAACACCAGCAGACCGTACAGGTTATCGAGTTTGGAACCGTTATAGTAAAGTTCGACCAGAAGCAGTGGATCCATGCCCTGCCCGACCGGCGTCGAAACGGAAAACGTATCGGTCGGCAAGGGGGTATAGTCGATCGCCTGCAGGTCCTGCATCGACGGGCCGCTGCATCCGGCGGCGACGAGCAGCATCAATCCAACAGTCACGTAACGCAACACGACATGCTTCCCCGATGACGTCATAGTCCACCTCCTTTTGAATACTAACGATCCGGATCCTTTCTGTTTCGATCCATCTCCTTCTGAATGGCAATGCCCACCCCCACCACAAGCAGGATCATCACCCCCACCAAGATGAGCAAGTCTACCAGTGTCATGTTTCCCCCTCATCAAAATCGATATCGGCATGCAGGCGCGTTTCCAGCATGGGCTGAGCATGTTCCCATCCCTTGGCCAGGGCGTGGATGTCATGCCGCAGACGGGTGGTTTCTTTGAAGCGCTCCTCGTTGGAAAGATCGGTCCGTTTAGTCAAAGTCGCCTGCTCGCGTTCGAGGTGGCGCTTCCAGAACAACAGGATGTAGCGTTGGGCCAGCTCGACCGGAAGGGTTTCCGCATCGATGGCGCGGGATTCCTCGACCTGTACCCGGGAAATCATTTTCTGCGTTTCCTCATCATATTCGTGAAACCCATCGGTAAGGGTTTCAGGCGGATCGAGCATCAGAATCTCGACCAGCTTTTTGCAGACGGGATCGGTGAGCAGGTTGGGCGTCAGGAAGTCGTGCACCAGCGGATGGACTTCGCGGTAATGGTGAACGAGCAGTTCCAATAGCGCCGTCTCCTGCCGAGGATAGGTTTTTTTCCGAACGGTACTCGCCGGAGGGGCGGTCTCTTCCCTACGGGGAGCGGGGCGTTGCTGGCGTTGGATCCGCTTGAGATCCTGACTGAGCGCCAACGGGGAGATATGCAGGCGGTCGGCGGCGCGGTGGATCATGGGATCGCGCCGTGCGGCGGATGGGCAATGGCCAACATAGTTGAGAACGGCCTGCACCACGCGCATCCGCCCGGCTTCGGTCTTGATATCCTCCTGCTTCTGGAACGCATCGATCAGGAAATCCAGCGCCGCAGGGGCTTCGGACACCAGTGCGGTGATGGATTCAGGGCCTTTCTTGCGGATCAGCGAATCGGGGTCGTCCCCTTCCGGCAGGGTGACGACGCGAACGGCGAGTTCAGCGGAAAGGAAGATTTCGGAGGAGGTCAGCGCGGCCTTGATGCCGGCGGCATCGGCATCGAGCACGAGGATCACTTCATCGGCATAGCGCTTGATGAGACGCGCATGGTTTTCGGTCAACGCCGTACCTTGCGAGGCCACCACATTTTCGAGTCCGGCCTGATGGCAGCGGATGGCGTCGATCTGCCCTTCCACGACGATGGCCTGCCGCGTATCGACGATGGCCTTGCGCGCCTTGTCGAAGGCGTACAGCACCTGGTTTTTCCTGAACAGGAGCGTTTCGGGGCTGTTCACGTATTTCGCGCCTTTTTCGGCCTTGTTCATGATGCGCCCGCTAAATCCGATAACGCGACCCATGGGATCGCAGATGGGAAACATGATGCGGTTTCGGAAACGGTCGTAGTAACTGGCTTTGCCACCGCGATCGGATGGGACCACGAGGCCGGCGGCCTCGAGTTGCTCGGCGGAATAGCCTTTTTTGATTGCACGCGACAGCAATTCTTCCCAGCCGTTGGGGGCGTAGCCAATCTGGAACTGCTTTACAAGATCGGGAGGGAGGTCGCGTTCTTCTATATAGCGGCGCGCGTCGGCCGCATCCGGGCTATCGAGCAACATGCGATGGTAGAAGGCGGCGGCATCGGCGTGCAGCTTGTAGAGCTCATTCTTGGTGCCGCTTTTTTCAGGCTTCCCGCCCCCTTCGTAGCGAAGCTCGACGCTGGCACGTTCGGCGAGAATGCTGACGGCCGTAACGAAGTCGACCTTTTCATAGTCCATGACAAAGCGGAAAACATCGCCGCCGGAACCGCATCCGAAACAGTGGAAAATCTGGCGCGTTTCGTTAACCGTGAAGGAGGGTGTCTTTTCCTGATGGAAGGGACAGTTGCACTTGTAGGTGCTTCCGCGGCGACGCAATTGCGGCAAGTACGCCCCCACCACTTCGACAATATTGCAGCGGGCCCGTATCTCTTCAATTGATTCCTTCGAGATGATCGCCATCCACAAGCAATAGCGAAACCCCGCCCCTCCCACAATCCCGCGCGCCAGAATTTTGCGGAGAGGGGTTGCAGTTGATCCGCCAAGTTCCTATGTTCGCGGCACTTCTCGAAAAAGGACCGCGCAATGAAACTGCCCAAGCTGGAAGACCTGAACAACGATCGATTTCTGGAGGAGGCCTTCAATCCCGAAACCAACGAAAAGTGGATTCGCGCCGTCCGCCTGCGCCGGAATATCTACCTGTGGCTCTTCCTGACCGGCATCGCCTGCATCTTCATCACAGCCTTTACCATGCAGTTGTACATGACTATCCTGTCGCTGTTCCTGGCCTCCCTTGCACTGGTGGTGATGACCAAGTATGACACGCAACTCTACTTCCTCTCCCAACTCCAGCTCCGCGAGCCGGAAGAGAATGAGGGGGAGACGCGCTCGTAGCGTCTATGATCGCTTCATCCGGCGGCGCGTAGCCGAGGTCCATGACCTCGGGCCGCGATCATGGATTGTGGCGACACCATGCTGATGAAGCTTACTTAAGGCCGTCTACTGTATGGTACCGCCGGCGGAGATTATTCCGGAATGAAGAGTTTCTGGCCGACGTAGATGGTATCGTTCTTCAGATTGTTGGCCTTTTTGATGGCGGACACGGTGGTGCCGTAGGCCTGCGCGATGACGGAGAGGGTTTGCCGGGCTTCGACGACATGTTCATAGCCGGCCCCACGGGAGGACGACGAGGGACGCGATGCCACGGCCTGTCCCAACAGCTTTTCAACGCGGCTGACCACTTCCTTCATTTCACGCGCCTGTTTGGCTTCAAGCGACTGCATCTGGCTGTTGAGCTGGGCAATTTGGCTGTTGCTCGAACGAACCTGTTCCTGCAACTGCTGAATCTGCCGGGTCAGGTTTCCATATTCCATTTCCATCGACTCCACCCGGCCCTGCACCTTGTACATCCGTTCCTCGCTCATTCGGGCGGCGGCTTGCTGGCGGGCGGATGCCCGCTGTCGCTGTTGCGGAGTTTGGATGGTTTCGCATCCGCAAAGGACCAACATGACCGAGGACACACTGAGAATGAATCCATGTTTCATTTTTCTATCCACCTTTGTTGAACCGCAGAACAGGACGCCTTGAATTTCGGAGGGAATCCGCTTCCATCCCTGCTAAACAAGCATTCTGTTTCCCTTCTCCGGCTCGATGTTTATTGTTCTATATTCGATATTCCCTAGGGTCTCCACTGATAAAGCAACCGCGGCGACTCCAAGGCATCGATTCGGGGCAATTGCGGGGTCTTCGATTGCAGCATGGCATCGAAAAACCCCCTCTTTTCCTCGAACCGCACCATATACAGGTCGTCGACGCCCAGCAACACCTTCAACTGCTCAACCGCATTAAGCCAGTAGCCAACGCCATCGATGAGTCCGCTCTCCAACGCCTCCGGCGCCGTAAAAATACGGCCATCCAGCAACGCCCGACTCTCCAGCCCGCGTGATTGCATGACAATCGACGCAAAACGATCCTGCATCGCATCCACCACCCCTTGAAGCATTTCAATGTGTTGGGGATTAACTTCTTCCAGCGGGTTGAGCATATCCTTGTTTTCGCCCGAAGCAATCGTTACGGACTTCAAGCCGATCTTGTCACCCAACGACTTCATATTGAACGACTGCATAATCACGCCGACCGAACCGACAATGGCGGTAGGCTCAGCCATGATATAATCTCCGGCCATTGAGGCATAGTAGGCCCCGGAAGCGCCCAGATCCCGGATAAAGACCATGACTTTCCGGCCTTCGGCGCTCTGCCTAAAGCTTTCGAGGGCGGTGTAGATCTCGTCACTCGGCGTCACGGCCCCACCCGGGGAATCGACCTCCAGCAGGATCGCTTTCACCGCCGGATCATTTCTCGCGGCCAGGATTTGGCATAGAATGGATTCCACCATGTCGGGCTCATAGCCTAAAAGGCGTTCGCGGCGCCCCCGCATGATGACCCCGGACAACTCGATGCGTACCACCTTGACCTCGCTACCGTATCCATACGACCAGACCTCATCGAATCTCGGCACTTCGTCAGCGGGATAATCTTGAACAGGCTCCGCGAACCGTGAAAAGCACATCGCCAGCGCCCCCATGTTGACGGCTATGCTGAAAAACAGCGAAATCGCCAAGAGTACGATTGCAATCCAATATCCGGTTTTCGGCACTTTTGACATTATTCTATCCTCTTTTTTTAACAGCGGAGCATCATAGAGGCTCGCGCCCTTTATTTGAATAAATAAATTCCACTGGCACGAATAAATCGGGTACTTTGCGGCATTCACAGCTAAATGAGGAGCGGGGTTTTGGACTATCTTCGACGAGCAAGGGAAGTGCTGGAAATCGAAATTTCCGGCATGGAAAAAGTGAAGCGTGACCTGGATGGCGGATTCAGTCTAGCGGTGTCTGCCATTCTGGAAACCATCGGAAACGGGGGAAAGGTCGTTGTGGCCGGTGTCGGTAAAAACTGGCACATCGGCAACAAGATCGCCGCGACACTGACCAGTACGGGAACCCCCGCCGTGGTTATGCACCCCATCGAAGCCATGCACGGTGACTTTGGCATACTGGGTGACCGCGACATTCTGCTGGCCATGAGCTATTCCGGTGCCTCTGACGAGCTGATTGCCCTACTTCAACCCGTCAAGCGCAAGGGTGTACGGATCATCGCCATGACCGGCGAACCCGACAGCCCACTCGCCCAGCACAGCGACATTATCGTTTCCGTCAAGGTAGACAAGGAGGCCTGCCCGTTCAACATGGCCCCGACCACCAGCACTACGGCTACGCTGGCCCTGGGCGATGCCCTGGCCATGGTCCTGCTCGAAGCCCGCGGCTTTAACATCGAGGACTATGCCAAGTTGCATCCCGGCGGAGCGATCGGACGTACGCTACTGTTGCGCGTGGGAGACGTCATGCGCTCAGGGAACCGATGTGCCACAGTCCAGGCAGGCAAACCGGTCCGCGAGGCCCTGATGGCCATGACATCCGCCCGCGCCGGCTGTGTAGCCATCGTGGAGGAGGACGAGACGCTCGCCGGCATCATGACCGACGGCGACCTGCGCCGCCACCTCATCGAAACACCAAACCTGGTCGACCAGCCTGTGGAAACCGTGATGACGCGCGATCCCATCACCCTCAGAAAAGATATGCTGGCGATGGAAATCCTGAATATCTACGAGAAGCACAACATCGACGATCTGATCGTTGTGGATGACCAGAACCGGGTCATCGGCGCCGTCGACATCCAAGACATGCCCAAGCTTAAAATTCTTTAATCACCGCCGAACGCGGGAGGATGAATCGCACGACTTCCCCATTGACCCGTTTGGGCACAATCTGTAGGTTTTGCGGGTTCTTTTACAACTATCGGAAAGGGAGAGGACAAAACCATGGCAATGATGATTTCGAAGTTTCACAAACTGGTCAGCTCAAAGAAGGTTTGGGCCGCTTTTGCCGTCTTGATCAGTGTAGCGTTTGTAATCGCCTACACCGGCGGAAAGTCCGGAAAACAAAAGTCGCGCAGCGATGCGGCAAAAGAGGTGGTCGGCAAAGTCTATGGGGAAAAGGTTTCCCGGATTGAGTTTGTCCACGCCTACCAAAACACACACCTGTTGCTGACCCTGCAAACGCAGCAACCGATCAGGATCACCCCGCAGGTCGACCAACTTATCCGCCAAAACGCGTGGCAACGGATCGCCACCCTGAAAAAAGCGAAGCAGATGGGATTGGTTGTGACTGAAGAGCAGGTGGCCAACGGCATCCGAATGCAACCCATCTTCCGTAACCAGCAGACGGGAGCCTTCGACCGCCGGATCTATGACATGTTCTTTGCCCAGATCCTCCCGAAACTCGGATTCCGGATCTCCCCCAAAGATTTCGAAAACATGACCCGCGAAAACCTGCTCATCGATAAGGCCACCAGCACGGCAATGCAGGGGGCACTCGTTACCCAGGATGAAGTCGATCATGCCTTCCACGTGTATGCCGACAAGCTCACGGTGCAATATGCGTCCATTCCCAAAAGCATGGCCCCGGTGCCCCAGCTGTCCGAAGAAGACGCCAAAAACTACTATGACACCCATCCCGTCCAGTTCACCTATCCAGACAAGGTTAAGGTCCGCTACGTGGAGTTTGCCGTTGCCGACTACACGAACACAGTGGATGTAACCGACGAAATGATCTCGAGCGTGTATCAAGAAAACAAACAGCAGTTTGTCGTACCCGGAACCGAGGAAAATGCGGTTCCCGAATACCAACCGCTGGAAGAGGTGAAAGATGATCTCGTCGCGGAAATCACGTCAGCCCTGGCCCGGCGGAAGGCGGTAACCGACGCCGGCACCTTTGTCTCCAAGCTTTCCGCCCAAACCACCACCTTCGACGAACTGGCCGCGGAAGCTGCCAAATCCATTTCCACCACACCGCCGTTCGCGCAGAATGATACGGTTCGCGGCGTGGATCCCACAACCCCGTTCGCACGGACTGCATTCAGTCTTAAGCAGGACAAGAACCACTACTACAGCGATCCCGTTGTCGGCAAGGACAGCGTGTATGTCCTTGTGCTTCAGGGCAAGATGCCTTCGTTCCTTCCCGACTACGAAGTTGTGGCAAGCGATGCCATGGCCGCGGCCAAGGAAGCCGCCGCCCAGAAAGCCTACAACCAAAAGGCCGACGCCATCCACGCAGAGATTAAAGCGGCCCTCAAGGCCGGCACCCCCTTTAGCAGCGCCGCCGAACAGGCCGGCCTAAAGATCGAAACCACGGAACCGTTCAGCGTGGAAGAAGCCCCTTCCGACGAACTGGGACTTTCCATTCTGCGGGCCACCGTGCTGTTCGATGCAAACACGCTTGTTGATCTGATCCCATCCAAAGACGGATTCATTCTCGCCTATGTCGCCGAAAAAGAAGAGGCCGACCGGAGCGCGGCCGACCCCGCGCTGATTACCCAACTGGAACTCAACGTACGCCGGGACAAGGCGAACCGCCTGGCCGAATCCTGGCGCAACGCCGTAATGGAAGAAGCCCAGATCGAAGACAATCTCGACGGAAATTCCTAACCCGGAAAACGCAATGCCGTTGCAATACCTAATCGCCCTGTTCATCGGCCTTCCGGCCGTTGAACTGGCATTGCTGATCAAACTATACGGCATGATGGGTCTCGGCCCGACCATTCTGCTCGTCTTGCTGACGGGAGTGGTTGGCGCCACCTTGGTGCGGCGGCAAGGGATTGCCATCCTGTTTACCATCCAGCACGAAATGGCGGGGGGCAACCTGCCCGCACCGCAAATGATCGATGGAATCATGGTGCTTCTTGCCGGCGCGTTTCTGATTACCCCCGGACTCATCACCGACACGGTGGGTTTTACCCTGTTGATCCCGGCTGCCCGGGGGGCTCTCCGCGGATGGCTCCGGAAAAAACTGGAGCAAAAGTTGCGGAGCGGTTACATACAGGTTCATGTAGATAGGACATGAGACGTGAGGCGGGAGGCGTGAAGGAGTCACGGCTTAATCGTCACTCGTCAAAAAATGATTATGAGTGATGAAATATCCATTCCGCTGTGTGTCGACCTTGATGGAACGCTCGTCAAGCTCGACACCTTGCACCAGGCACTTTTTCTTCTGCTCCGGCGCGACCTTGCCAGCATCTTTCGAATTCCCGGCTGGATTCTGAAGGGCAAAGCCCATCTCAAGAACCAGATCATGCAGCGTGTCACACTCGATGCCTCAGTCCTTCCCTACAACCGGCCCTTTCTTAATTGGCTAAACGAACAGCATGCAGGTGGCCGCAAACTGATTCTGGCCACGGCATCGAACTACCGCACCGCCCAAGCGGTCGCCAACCATCTCGGAATCTTCGACGAAACCCTTGCCAGCGACGAAACCACCAACCTGCGTCAGCACCGTAAATTGGAAGCCATCAAGGAACGGTTCCCCAAGTTTGGCTATGCCGGCAACGACGCCTACGACATTCCCCTATGGGAAGCGGCGGAAGAGGTCATTCTCGTCAACCCGACCGCATCCGCAAAAGCGGCTTTCGGAAAAACGGCCGACCTGTTGTTCGAGGATCGCCGCCCCCTGTTCCGCATGGTGATCAAGGCCATGCGTTGCGAACAGTGGTTAAAGAATATTCTGATCTTCACCCCCATGCTTCTGGCCCACCGCTTTCTAGAGTTCCAAAACCTAAGAAATGCCGTGCTGGCATTCTTCGCCTTCAGCTTTGCGGCCTCGTCCATTTACGTGCTCAACGATCTATTCGACCTCAGCGCCGACCAGCATCACCCTCGCAAATTCAAACGCCCGTTTGCGGCCGGCGACCTCCCGATTGCAGCCGGCGCCCTGCTAATGCCGTTGTTCGTCATAATCAGCATTACCTTCTGCCTCTTTCTGCCGCCCGCCTTTTGCCTGGTGCTGCTCACCTACTACACCATCACCACCTTCTACTCGTGGCGACTCAAGCAGCTCGCCATCGCCGACGTGCTCACGCTGGCAATCCTCTACTCATTGCGCATCTTTGCCGGTGCAGTGGCAACCGCCACGCCCGCCTCGGGCTGGTTTATCGAATTTGCCATCTTCCTCTTCCTCAGCCTGGCGCTGGTCAAGCGGCTTTCGGAACTGCGGGAAATAGGGAATGGGGACACGCTGACCCAGTCCAAGCGAGAACGCGGCTACAAAACCGACGACCTCCCTCTTTTGCTCGGGTTCGGCACTGCCAGCGGATATATTGCCGTACTTGTGTTCACCATGTATCTCGGCAGTGAAAAGGTCACCGAGCTGTACGCCCGCCCCGAACTGCTTTGGATTTTCTGCCCATTGCTCCTCTATTGGATCACCCGAATCTGGCATCTGGCATGGCGCGGAAAGTTAACGGACGATCCGCTCGCCTTTGCCGCCCGCGACCCCCAGACCTACCTTGTTGGGGCAATCGGGATCGCCACCATTCTATTCGCCTCATAATCGACATGGAGACACACGTATGACCAAACCTGCCGTAGACCTAACCATCGTTGGATCCATCGGGATCGACACCATTGAAACCCCGGCTGAAAAACGCGAAGAGATTCTCGGAGGCTCCGTCAGCTATGCCTGCGCCGCCGCCTCGTTTTTCACTCACCCCGGCATGGTGGGCGTGGTCGGCACCGACTTCCCTCAGGAGTTCCGCGACACATGGACCGACATGAACATCGACCTCGAAGGGCTCCAGACCGTCGAAGGAAAAACATTCCGCTGGTCCGGCGTCTATCACGAAAACATGGACAACCGCGACACGCTTTCCACCGAACTCAATGTCTTCGGAACCTTCTCCCCCGAACTGCCGGACGATTACCGCGAAGCCCCCTACCTCTTCCTCGGCAACATCCACCCCGCGCTCCAGCTCCATGTGCTGGAGCA
>JBNKSB010000157.1:0-5499 GCA_050297095.1 Pontiella sp.
AGGATACCGGTTCCGTCGAGGTACAGGTTGCACTGCTGACCGCACGCATCAAGGATTTGACCGAACATCTGAAAAGCTTCAAGAAGGATCACAGTTCGCGCCGCGGCCTCATCATGATGGTCAACAAGCGCCGCAAGCTGCTGAGCTATCTGCAGAAGAAGGACGACGCCCGCTACAAAGAGCTGATTGCAAAACTCGGCTTGCGCAAGTAATCGTCTTTCAGGATGTTGAAAATCCTAATTCGTTCGCGAGCCCTTTATTCCTAAAGGGCTTGTGTCGTTTCTACTAAACTTCAAAACGATGCTCCGCGGATGAAGGGTTCCGGCCGGTAAATTCCGGTGGAAAACTAGAAAAACAAAAAGGAAAGGTGCGCTCTTCAGAAAAAATTTAACAAGGGCGCAATTTAAGTATGAAGGGTACAACCAAAGTTGAATTCGAAGTCGGTGGAAAGTCGATGTATTTCGAAACCGGCCTGCTGGCCAAGCAAGCCGATGGCGCAGTCCTCTGCGGGGTTGGTGAAAACATCGTTTTCTCCGCCGTAACGGCGGCGAAGGAAGCCAAAGAGGGATGCGATTTCTTCCCGCTCCAGGTCGAATACCGTGAAAAATTCTATGCCGCCGGCCGTTTTCCGGGCGGCTACATCAAACGTGAGGCGCGTCCTTCCGAGAAGGAAATTCTCACCATGCGCGTTACCGACCGTCCGATCCGTACGCTGTTTCCCGATAACTTCCATCGTGAAGTACAGATAAACAATATGCTCATGAGCTGTGACGGCACGCTGGACACCGACGTACTGAGTGTCAATGCGTCCTCTGCCGCGCTGACCCTGACCGATCTGCCGTTCGACGGCCCGATCGGCGCGGTGCGCATCGTCCGCAACGACGGCCAGTGGATCATCAACCCGAACCACGACCAGCTTGCGGCCAGCGACATTGACCTGACCTACTGCGGATCGCGCGACAAGGTCATGATGATCGAAGGCAGCGCCAAGGAAATCCCGGAAGCCGAGTTCATCGAAGCGATGAAAACTGCGCACGTGGAAGTCATAAAGATTATCGATGGACAGCTGGAACTCCGCAAGGCCCTCGGTCTGCCGGAAAAGGTCTACGCTCCGGAACCCAAAGACACCACGCTGATTGACAAGGCCCGCGAACTCGTTGGTGAAAAGTTCAAGGAACTGATGAAGATCAGCGGAAAGCTCGAGCGTCAGGATGCAGTTTCTGCCCTGAAGGAAGAGTTGAAGCCGCAGATGAAGGAACTCTTCGAAGACATGACCGAGGACCAGTTCTTCCACACCTTCCATGATCTGGAAGTGGAAACCGTTCGCAAGAATGTTACCGAAGGCGGAACCCGCATCGGTGGACGCGGCATGCTTGAACTGCGCGAACTTGATGTACAGGTGGGTGTTCTTCCCCGCACACATGGTTCGGCGATCTTCGGCCGCGGCGAAACGCAAACGATCTGCATGGTTACACTTGGAACCTCGAAGGAAACACAGCGTTTCGATGCAGTTACCGGTGGCGTGGACGAAAAATCCTTCATTCTCCATTACAACTTCCCGCCCTACTCCGTAGGCGAAGTTGGCCGTTTGGGTATGACCGGCCGCCGCGAAATCGGCCATGGCAACCTAGCCGAGCGCTCGATCGCTCCGGTAATGCCTGATGAATTCCCCTACAGCGTACGTGTGGTGTCCGAAGTAATGGGTTCCAACGGCTCCTCCTCCATGGCTTCCGCCTGTGGCGGCTGCCTGGCGCTGATGGATGCCGGTGTTCCGCTCAAGGCTCCGGTTGCCGGGATTTCCGTGGGCCTCTTCACCGACGACAAGGGTGCTTCCGTTGAAGTGATCGACATTCTTGGTGCCGAAGACCATTGCGGCGACATGGACTTCAAGGTGGTGGGTACCCGCAAGGGCATCACCGGCTTCCAGGTCGACCTGAAGGTTCATGGGTTGAACTGGGACCAGGTCACGGAAGCTTTCGAGATTGCTCGCAAGGGTCGCAACGACATCCTTGATTACATGGAAAGCGTTCTTCCCGCGCCCCGCGCCGATCTGGCCGCTTCTGCTCCGCGCATCACGACCGTTAAGATCGATCCTGAAAAGATCGGTGCACTGATCGGACCGGGCGGAAAGCACATCCGTGCGATCACCGATAGCTCCGGTGCCCAGATCGACATTCAGGAAGACGGCACCGTCAACATCTTCGCGGTCGACGCCGAAGCGATGGAAAGCGCCATCAGCCAGGTGAATGCGCTGACCGCCGAGATCGAAATCGGCAAGACCTACGACGGCAAGGTTATTGCCGTGAAAGACTTCGGTGCGTTCGTTGAATGCATGCCGGGCAAGGAAGGGCTCGTGCACATTTCCGAGATGGCCAACGAGCGTGTCGGAAGCGTGAGCGACATTTGCGCCCCTGGGGATGCGATGCGCGTAAAGTGCATTGATATCGACAATCAGGGCCGAGTTCGCTTGAGCCGCAAGGCTGCGCTAAACGACGAAGCCGCTGAATAAGGCTGTTGCTATTGCGTATTGAAAAGGCGCTCCATGCGGGGCGCCTTTTTTGTTTCTCGATCCGCCAGTGTCCCACCGGGTATTGTTGGACTAGAGCTCTTGCAGGAGCTTTATGTTGGTCGGGGAGTGTGGTGATTGTGTTGTTTTGATTCGGCGTTGGAATTCGGCGGTATTGCGGATGGAATTGAAACGCCTGTCCTTGCGAAGCATAGCTCGGGTCTTCTCGCCGTCGGCTTCTATCGCCTTGTCCATGGATTTCCACATCGCCGCTTGTTTCTTGAAGGCCAGTTGCAGTGCTGCAAGGTTGAGCCAACCCGCCGGATCTTCAGGCTTCAATTCTACATACCTATTCAGCGCTTGCTCCACCAGGTTGTAACGTTTTTGCTGCGTCATTAACTGGGCGACCTGCAACGCTATTTCCGGAGTGGTCCCTTCATTGTCCAAGCATTGTTTCATCAGGGTGTCGGCCTGATGAGTCTGCTGTTGGTTGTAGTAGATTCCGGCTAGTTCGACGGTATCGTTGAACGTGAGATTTGCGTTGTTCCGGAGTTTTTGTTCCAGGTACTGCTGACGACTTCCCATTTGCTTGCGTTGTTGGAGCTGCTCGAGAAATCCTCGTGCCTGTTCATTGTTTGGATCCTTGTGGATGAAGTCTTCAAAGAGCGAGATGGCTTCATTAAAACGTCCCTCTCGTGTCAGCAGTTCAGCGAGACGATAGTTGGATTCCGGGCTGAGATCGTATAGTGCAATCGCTTGCCGGAAGGCTTTTTCGGCTTGTTTAGGTCGTCCGCGCCTTGCGTATAGCCCTGCAAGGGAGCCTCGCAGCTTGGAGAAGGATTTGCGGGCGACAATGTCGCGCATGAACTTGGAGTCGTTCAGCAGGCGATCGCAGTACCAGTTCCAGAAGTCGGTATCGTTTTTGACGATTTTGTCGGTGATCGGGGTTGGCTTGTTGTTGACCTTCATAATCAAACCGTGCGGAGTGAGGTAGGGATCCATCCAGGGCATGGCGTAACTCTCCTCAACGTAGAACGTGCGTTCCGGGGGAAGGCCGGATTTCGGGTCGATTTTTGGGTTTTCGTAGACTTCGGCAGCTCCTACCGGCCGTGTTTTTTCATCCGTCTTCAGTTCGGTTCGGTATTGGTTGTGGTCGAAAATCATTTTGCTTAGTATGCCGTTGATTTTCATGACATTCTGAACGCCTTGAACCTGCACCCTGTTGCCCTCGATGTTCGCTTGGTCGCGGTTTTGTTGCTGGAACATTCGGAACGCCATATTGCTGTCAAGCGGGGACGGGATCCAGATTTGGTCTCCGTAGAGGTCGCGCATGACGCTCATGTAGGTGTTGTCGGCCAACGCATTCTGGGTGATAAGGTAGACGTCGGGGCGGACGTGGGCGGAGTAGATCATGTAGGTAGGCACGAAGCGTCCCGGGTCCGTTCCACCGAAGAAGATGGCGTTGGTCCCCATGGGTTCAGGATAGTTCTTGTTGGGGTATTCCGCCCAGATTTTTTCAAATTCCTCGGGGGAATACCAGGCCCGCAGATCCTCCTCGATCCCCTTGACGCCCTGAAGCTGCCAGTTGCCGAACTGCCAGCCAAAGTCGTGGCCACCCTGATCGGCGCCGCCGTAGACCTTGAGCTGTTCCTTGTCGTAGGCGTTTTTGTAGATCAGCGAGAAGGGAAGCAGGAGCACCATGGCAACGCCGACCACCTTGGTTACCGGATTGTTCTTTACCAAGGTTTCGAGGTAGGCCATAAGCAGCAGAATGCCATAGCCAAGCCAAAGTACGTAGATCGCGTGCGACTGGATATACTGCACCCGACCGATGAAGAGGCTCTGGATATCGGTCTTGGGGTTCTGCAGGATCATGAAAATGATGCCCACCGATACAAATGCCACGCCGGTTGTTACCAGCCAGGCGATGTTTTTACGGCCGACTTTCCAGCAGAAGAAAAACGGAATCGCGGCCAACAGGGCGATCGGTCCATAGAACTGGGAGCGCAGGTCGCGCAGGTAAGTGCCGATTTGCACGAGGAAGCGCAGACTGAAGACGTGGGCCAGTTTGACCTGTTCATACTGGCCGCGGGTGATGGCATGCATGAATCCCTGCCAGGTGCGCGGATAGCCCCAGTTGATCGGCGGGTTCTGATCGGACGAGATGGGCATGTAGAGATAAAAGGCCAATCCAACGAACATGACCAGAAACGTAGGGCCTACCACGCGTCCGCGGGGCAGCACAAACGTGGCGATGAGAGGGATCAGTACGGCATACAAAGACCAGATCCAGAAGCCGGACTTATACCATGCATCACCGGCATCCGGTCCCGCATTCCAGGCCAGATGTGCATTGCCTGGTGTCTCCGCTGCCCACTTGTTCATGCCAAGCAACAACAGGAACATGACTCCCGTGATAATAAAGTCGCGCGCCAGAAAGGGATGGCGGATGAAGAGGCAGCACCCGATGCAGCCAACCACGCCAAGGAAGAGCACGGCTACGCTGTTAAACCAGATTCCAATAAGGGCGAGGAACAGTGCTGCGCCCGCGCCCAGTACCCATCCGAGGTATTTGAGCCGAAACATATCCATGTCGTTGAGCACCACGGCGATGGCAATGGCCAGCCCCATGAACATCAGGGTTTGGTGGTTTGTGCAGCCCAGCCCGAATATAAAGGCGCAAATGATCAGCCATTTAGGGTTGTTGGATTCGCATAGCCACCGATAGAGGAAAATCAGCACGAGCGACTGGAAGAAAATATTGAGGGAGTAGACCTCGGCAATGACGGACTGCGACCACATACCCTGTCCGAAGGCCAGCAACAGACCTCCTGAGATGCCGGCAACCGTGCAAAATAGACTTTCGGTTTTTTCGCCAAGGATCTGTGATTCCTTGGAAAGTCCGCGGAGTAGATCCATGCCGGACCGGCTGATCAGCAGGGCGATCGCGCCGCAGGCGGCGGCGCCGGCCACGGCGGAGAAGAGGTTCACGG
>JBNKSB010000158.1:0-5618 GCA_050297095.1 Pontiella sp.
AAACGGCTTCGGCGAGGTGATGATCCTGAGTTTCATGCCTTGGATCGCAACCTGAGCCGCATCCCGATGTTTCTGGCCACCCCCCTATTTCGGATCAGCGACTTCGTTAAATACACATTGAATCTGGCCACGAAAGCACCGGGCATGCAAAAGGACCGCTTTGGTTCCTTCATTATTACCAATATTGGAGCACTCGGCTTGCAAAGCGCATTCACGCCGCTGACGCCTGTTGCGCGCACGGCCTTTCTGGCCGCGGTCGGCAAGCCCTTTGAAGGCGTGATTGCCGATAACGGAGCCCTCCGGGCCCAACGACGGATTAAGATTGGTTTCACCTTCGATCATCGCTATATCGACGGCTACCACGGGGCCCGGCTGCTGCGGCATTTCGTCAAGGTTTTCGAAGCACCGGACAACTATGCGGCACTCTTCGAGAGTCCGGAAACAGCAGAAGAAAAAAGCCCGGAGGCACCGAATATCGCCCAATCACAATCAGGATAAAAAAGAGTAAATATTGCCCTTGCCATGACAGGGGTGTTTATCTATCTTCTGCATCTCTTTTTGAGCAAAAGGCTGAGTAGCTCAGTTGGTCAGAGCACCGGAATCATAATCCGGGTGTCGAGGGTTCAAGTCCCCCCTCAGCCACCACTTTTAGCGACGGTTTCGACCGTCGCTTTTTTTTTTGCTGTCAAAGGAAGTGCAGTACTCCACAAACTAAAAAAAACACCTCGCAAGATTTCTTGCAAGGTGTTTGCCTCTTTCCGCTCCGGACAATTGCTGTCCCGAGACCGCTACTTGTTGGCGCGGAAGTGTTCGATCAGGGCGTTGGTGGATGCATCGTGCTGGAGCGGGCTGTCGGATTCGAGCTCGGGCAGGATCGCCTTGGCGAGAATCTTGCCAAGTTCGACGCCCCATTGGTCGAAGGAATAGATATCCCAGACAATGCCCTGCACGAAGATTTTGTGCTCGTAGAGCGCAACCAGTTGGCCGAGGACGGACGGAGTCAGTTTTTCGGCCATGATGCTATTGGTCGGTCGGTTGCCTTCAAAGGTTTTGTGCGGAATCAGCTCCGGCGGTACACCTTCGGCCTCGAGCGCCTCCTTCGTCTTGCCAAAAGCCAGTGCTTCGGTCTGGGCGAAGAAGTTGGCCATCAGTTTGACATGGTGGTCGCCAATGGGGTTTTGCGATTTGCAGAAACCGATAAAGTCGCACGGGATCAACTTGGTGCCCTGATGGATCAACTGGTAGAAGGCATGCTGGCCATTGGTGCCGGGTTCGCCCCAGATGATCGGGCCGGTCTGCCACTCCACCTTTTCGCCTGATCGGGTGATGTATTTCCCGTTCGATTCCATGTCGCCCTGCTGGAAATAAGCGGCGAAGCGGGACAGGTATTGGTCGTACGGCAGAATCGCCTGCGATTCAGCCCCAAAGAAATTGTTGTACCAAATACCGAGCAACGCGAGGATCACGGGCATGTTCTCGGCGAACGGTGCAGTGCGGAAATGCACATCCATTTTGTGGTAACCGGCTAGCAGATCGCTATAGTTTTCCGGACCGATGGCAATCATCAGCGGCAGTCCGATGGCCGATGTCAACGAATAGCGCCCGCCGACCCAGTCCCAGAACTCAAACATGTTGGCGGTGTCGATGCCGAAATCGGCAACAGCGGATGCATTGGTGGAAAGCGCCACGAAATGCTTTGCAATGGCCGCTTCATCCTTGAGTGCCTCCAGGCACCAGGAACGCGCCGTATGCGCGTTGGTCATGGTTTCCTGCGTAGTAAACGTTTTGGAGGCCACGATGAAGAGTGTTTCCTCTGCATTCAAATTCTGCAGGGCCTCCGCGATGTGCGTGCCATCGACATTGGAAACAAACAGCACGTTGAGATCACGTTGCGAGTAGGGCTTGAGGGCTTCGTAGGCCATGACAGGGCCAAGGTCGGAACCTCCGATCCCGATATTGACCACATTCTTGATCCGTTTTCCGGTGTAGCCCGTCCACTCGCCCGATCGGACCTTTTTTGAAAAAGAGGACATCTGACCAAGGACCGCATGCACGGCGGGCACCACGTTTTCACCATCCACCTCGATCACGGAATCCTTGGGTGATCGCAACGCCACGTGAAGCACGGCGCGGTTTTCGGTGACGTTGATCTTCATGCCGGTAAACATGGCCTCGATCCAGCCCTTCAGGTCGGCGGACTCGGCCAGTTTAACGAGTAAGTCCATGGTTTCGACGGTGATGCGGTTCTTGGAATAGTCCAGCAACAGGTCTTCGGCCTGCAGGGTGAATTGTCGGGCGCGACCGGCATCGGCAAAAAGGTCACGCAAATGCTCTTCCTTTACGGCGGCGAAGTGCGTTTCAAGGGCTTTCCATTCTGAACGTTCATTCAATTTTGTGGTCATAGGGTGTACTCCGGTTAAAATCAATCAGGCGCTGAAACTACAGAGAACAAAACCGGCGGGAAATATAAAAAAGACGGAATATGAGGGAGAATGCGGGCTTGTTTCCAATGGGAATGATTCATAGCATACTACTTTTATTCATAAAAATTGGAAACGTTCATGGAATATAAGCGATACTCTACGTTGGGAATCAGAGCTCTCCTACTTGGCGCACTCAGTTTTACGGTTGTTGCATGCAGTTCGGGGGAACACCCCGCTGAAGCATACACCGCAACCAAGACAAACACTGCTCCGAAGATATCGGCCAGCGTCCCCGATAAAACCGGAAACCCGATCGCAAGCCAAGGCGCGGAAACGGTGTTGGCCAACGAGGAAAAAACCTCTTCCGGATCCTTGGAAAAAAGTGATTTGGATATCAAGAGAATCACCCGCACGGTTGCTTATTCGCTCCCCGTTTTTCATCTCAACCAGCTGCAGATGAACACCGAAATTTCCACCAACGCCTGCAACATGTTTATCGAATCGCTCGATCCGGCACACTGCTATTTTCTGCAATCCGACATCGATGCATTCAGCAAGGAAGCGCCCGATCTGTACAAGCACTTGCGAAAAGGCGACATCTCCTTCGCCCGCAATGTCTATAAGGTCTTGATGAAACGCATTGCCAACCGGACGGCATTTGCTGAAGAGCAACTACAGGAGGGATTCGATACAGACAAGGACGAAACCTTCCTGTGGGATCGCAAGGATGCCCCGTGGCCGAAGGACAACGCCGAATGGGATGACCTGTGGCGCAAACGGCTCAAGAACGAATATATTGCACGCCTCGTTTCGAAGCAGCTTTACGAGGAGGAGACCAATGCGGTGTCTCGCATCGCGGCCACCAATGCGACCGCCGCGACAGAAACAACAAATGCCACGGTGACATCTGCGACGGAATCCACAAATGCCACGGTGAGCGCTTCAAGCAGTTCGGAAGATGCGATTGAGGATCCCGATCTGACCCCGGAAGAATTCATTCTCGAACGCTACAAGCAATTCAAGCTGACCATGGAGTCATTTGACGAGGAAATGCTGCTGCAACGCTATCTCACTGCCTTTGCTCAGGTCTACGACCCGCACAGCGACTACATGTCGCCGAGTAGCCTTGAAGACTTCGACATCAACATGAAACTTTCACTTGTCGGCATTGGCGCCATGCTTCGCCCGGAAGACGGTACCGCCAAGATCGTGCGCGTGATTCCGGGCGGACCCGCCGATCAGGACGGACGCTTGCAAGAAGGCGACAAGATCATTGCGGTCGGACAGGGCGACAAAGAGTCTGTAAGCATTCTCCACTGGCCGCTATACAAGGCCGTCCGTCTTATTCGCGGGGAAAAGGATACCAAGGTCGTGCTAACCATCATCCCGGCTTCCGACCGCAGCGGTACGCGCACCAAGAAAATCGAACTGATTCGCGATGAAGTAAAACTGGAAGAGCAGGCAGCCAAGGGAGAGGTCAAGACCGTTGAGTGCGATGATGGAAAGACCCGCGACATCGGCGTCATTACCCTTCCCGACTTCTACGCCGACTTCAGTGCCAAGCAAAACGACGAGAACGCCCGCCGGGCTTCCTCCGATGTGCGCAAGCTGCTTCAGCAACAGGTCTCCCAGGGTATCGACGGCCTGGTGCTCGACTTGCGCAACAATGGAGGCGGATCGCTGGTTGAGGCCATTGAAATTACCGGTCTGTTCATCAAGTCAGGGCCGGTGGTCCAGGTCAAGCAAAGCCAAGGCATACATGTCTTGCCCGACGCCGATCCCGAGGTGGATTATGACGGTCCCATGATTGTTTTGGTAAACCGGCTCAGTGCCTCGGCGTCTGAAATTCTAGCGGCGGCATTGCAGGACTACAAACGGGCCATCATTGTCGGCGACGAAAAGACCCACGGCAAGGGCACCGTTCAGGAGTTGATGCCGTTGCAGGGCGGCCGAACCGGCTCGCTCAAACTGACGACTCAGCGTTTTTACCGCATTAACGGGGGCTCTACCCAAATGAAGGGGGTCACCCCGGACATTGTCATCCCCGATTATCTCGATGTCATGGAACTCGGCGAAGAGTCGCTGGATCATGCCCTGCCTTGGGACCATGAGCGGGCCGCCATGTACCGTGCCCAGAAGGGATTGGATGAGCTCCTGCCCCTCCTGTCCGAACAATCCAAGGAACGGCTGGACAACAACTCTGAATTCCAAGCCTACATGACGCGTCGGGAACGCTTGAAGGAACGCTATGAGACCAAGACGGTATCCCTCTCGCTGAGCAACCGGCTCGCCGAAGCCGAAGCCGAAAAGGAACTCGACGAAATTCAGGACGCCGCCTTCATTGATAGTAGCGGAGAGAAGAAGGGATCGAAAGATATCGTTCTCAACGAAGCCTTCAATATCCTGTCCGACCTGATCGACCTCCAGCAGATCGGCAAGGACAATAACGTGTTGCTCGCCCCCAACCTCAGTTCGGTCGAAGAATAGCACCAGCCCTAATCCCAGGACTCCGGAATAGGCTTATGCGACAAGGACGCGAAAGAAATACGCGTCCTTTTCTGCATGGAGAAACCTATGCGGTTGGGCCGGAGAGGATGCCCGAGCCAAAAACGCCCCATTTCGGGATATCAATGAATTCATCGTTCGTCGCTATGACAGCTGGGTGAAGAAAACGTGGAACCGCGATTTGTTTTTGGTGCCGGACCCATACCAGCGGCCGGTGCAAAAACCAATGCCGCCTGCGTCATTTCGGCTCTCAAAGGCTTGGATGACAATCTGCTTTCACTATATTTCTCAGAGAAACCCAAAGCGATCAAGCCATCTATATAAACCAACCCGAACCTTCCTAAACAGGATGACTAACAAATGAAAATGCAACTCCCTGCCCTAGCCCTGCTACTGACCCTTTCACTCGTTGGAACCCTGTGGGCGGATGATGATCGCCCCGTGGTCGATGCCTCCACGCTCAAGAATGAACAAGCCGATAATTCATCCCTGCCCTCGCTATATCTGGTCGGCGACTCCACTGTACGCATTGGTAGTTCAAAATCGAATATGATTGGCTGGGGCGAACGGATCGCACCTTTCTTCGACTTGGAAAAGATCAATGTCGTCAACAAAGCCATTGGCGGACGAAGCACCCGCACCTACTACACGGAAGGACGCTGGGAAAGCGTGGAAAACCAACTTAAGAAG
>JBNKSB010000159.1:0-6579 GCA_050297095.1 Pontiella sp.
AAATTATGGAATGCAAATTTCGTATCCTCCCACAGGGCACCGGCGTCCCAGCCGTGGAAATCCTTCATATCGAACAGCACGCGCAAACTGCCATTCGCTTCGACCAACCGTTCAAATTCGGGCACAAAAGCCTCGTAATCGGCCTTTTCCAGTTTCCCATTGACGTGGATGACGAGTACCTGTCCTTCGTTTTCTTCGTTAAATTGGATCGGCATAACTACCTCCTTTATTTTGTTTGACCAGTCCCATTCACTTGTCTCCTAGATATTCTGAATTTGTCGGGGATCCGACAGAGCGTCGTCCTCCCGTCTTGGCATTGGATGGAATGGTGGGTCGGCAATATTCGATGATGCCCGAACGCGCATGGCCATCCCGTCAAGATCTTCGTTCGTCGGCCTGAACCCATGCCACTGCCTGATCCTTGCGCCCGCAATCGAAATAGCGGATCTGGGCTTGCGTGAACACGTGGGCGATCAGGTCTATGTCACTTTCCCACCGCGTGTCGCCGATGAAGGCGACGCGCTCGATATTGGGGAACTGCCTGATGCCGAACCAGAGCGCCCCACGGTTCCACCCATTGAACCGGGCGAGATCGAACAGGATGCGTACTTTGCCGTGTTTCTGCGCTATCTCACCTATTGTTGGAACGAACTGCTCATAGTCCTGCTTGTGAAGGTGTTCCGTTACGGGAATATAGACCACATTGCTGTTTTTTTTCTGTACGATCTCAATCATCTCCTTGCTCTCCTTTCCATTCATTTCCGTCGCCAGAAACATTGATGTCCAATCTGGGAACCCTATGAGGTGAGCCCGGTTCCGTCCATGGGGTATAACCCTACCATGCAAGATCACCGCAACGATGGCGGTGGACGGTTTCTGTCTGGAGAGGAAGGGAGGGGCGAACCAGGATGCAGGTCGTTCCTAGAGAATGGTCACCTGGACGCTACTTTCGATGATACCTGCCTCGATCGCGTGGCGGGTGAGGCCAGCCGTGTCGTGGATATCGAGCTTTTGCATGAGGTGGCTGCGGTGCTTTTCGACGGTCTTGATGCTGATACCCAGATCGCCGGCAATCTGCTTGTTGGCCTTGCCTTCGGCGATCAGTTGCAAGACCTCCACCTCGCGTGGGGTGAGGTGAATCTCAACCGTTTTTTTTCGGCCCTTCTCGTTTATTTCGACCGGGTGGAGCTGGTGAAGCCGCTTTTCTACGGTTCCGCAAAAAAAGGTATTTCCTTTTTCAACTTTCCGGATTGCATCGGAGAGCACGTGGGCGGAGGTTTGCTTGAGCAGAAATCCAGCAGCCCCGAGCTCCGTCGCTTTTTCGATGTATGCATCGTCGCGGTGGGCGGAGAGAATGAGCACCTTGGTTTCTGGCACGGCATCGCGAACCTGCCGGGTGGCCTCCAGTCCGTTAAGCAGCGGCATGGCAATATCCATCACGACCACGGCGGGGCGCAGCTTCCGGACCATCGCCACGGCCTGGCGGCCCGTGGCGGCTTCGCCGACAATTTCGATATCGGGTTCGGTCTCCAGAATCTTGCGCAGACCTTCCCGGACGATCTGGTGGTCATCTGCCAATAATACGGAAATGCGTTTTTCAGCTTTCATGGACTGATTTTCCCCTACTATCGGATTTCAACGGAATCAGCGCATGGATGGCGGTTCCGTCGCCGGGTTTGGAGACAATGCTGAGTGAACCATCGACCATCTCCATGCGCTCCCTCATACCAAGCAATCCCAGCGGCATATGCTCGACGGAGTGAAGAACCTCGTCCACCTCGAAGGAACAGCCGTTGTCTTTGATTTGCATGAGAGCAGCGTGATCCAGTTGCTGGATCGAGACTTCGACTTGCGTGGCATGCGCGTGACGGGCGACGTTGGCCAGCGCCTCCTGAACGACGCGATAGAGCGCTGTTCGCTTATTCATGTCCAGCTTTTCGATTCCCGCAAAGCCCTTCAGCGAAACCCGGATGCCCGTATCTTCCATAAACCTTTTCAGGATGGCCTCCAGGACAGGGATCAGCCCTAGGTCGTCCAGCACGGGCGGGCGTAGTTCCAAGGCAAACCGGTGTGCGATCTCCACCGCCTGAGCCACCCGCTTTTGTGTCTGGGCGATGCTCTTGCCAACCCCCTTGGGATTGACATTTATTTCCTGGGCAAGCGATTCCAGATGGACGTTGATGCTGACCAGGGTCTGGGTGATTTCATCATGCAGCTCGCGACTGATGCGTTTGCGCTCCTCCTCCTGCACGGTTAATACCCGGCGGGAGAGGGAGCGCAGCTGTTCCTGCAACTGGTACGATTGTTCCAATAGAAGGCGGTTCTGCTGAACGCTCTGTTGCAGGTCTTCCTCCACGGCCTTCCGCTGTTTTATTTCCTGCTGGAGCGCTAGATTTACCAAGGATATCGTATTTAACTCGCGTTGCGACTCTTTCGCCTGCTGTTGGGCCGTAATGTCGGAAACCGCTACTCGGCACCAGTCATGCGGGCTTTTCGTGTAGAAGGCGGAGGTTCCGTGGCAGGCGACCCAGAAGGCCGTCTTGTTCGTTTTCACGAGAATGACCTCGCAGGACTGCCCATCCGGCCCGGCAAAGACCCTTTCGAGAAACGATTGGAACACCGGTTTGGTTTCCGGCGTTGTGAAACTCGGAAGGTGTTGACCGATGAGTTCAGAGCGGTCTACACCGAGCAGGGTGGCGGCCGTAAGGTTGGCTCCCAGAATATGTCCATGCGCATCCAGGGAAAAATAGCCGACCGGTGCAAAGTCGTAGAGGTCGGTGTATTTTTCCAGCAGCAGCTCCATTTCGTTCCGGGCGCTTCGAAGTTCGTTGTTCTGCACTTCCAGCTCGATCTGGTGAACCTGCAGCTCGTGGAGCAGTCCCTGGAGGTCGGTTTGCGAGGTCGACTCCGCGTTGTGCTCCGGCATGATCCGCAGCCGCTCTTCCGCATGGCGTCGCAAGTCGGAGGCCTCTTTAGAACGGTCTGGTTTGTTTTTCATGGGATCAGGATCTCACTCCTTTTTCATGTTGCGCCAGCTTGGTGGATTGTTCGGCGACGCGCGCTTCCAGCCCGGCCTGCTTCTCCCGCAGCTGGGCCTCCAGCCTTTTGGCCACCGTAATGTCCGCAAAGGTGATCACCACTCCTTCGATCCGGTTGTCCAGCGTGCCGTCGGAGCCCATGCCGGAGAGGATCACGCCAATGCTCTGCTCCTGCCGGTCCTGCGCCAGCGAGCGAAAAAAGAAATCGATCGGCAGGCGCAATCCACGTGGCGCGGTCGGTTCGAGCAGGTGCAGTGTGCCGTGCAGGATCGACATATCCTTGTTCGGCGGAATGATATAGACGCAATCCGGTTTTACCTTCATCGCATCCTCGACCTGGACCACGTCCATGCCGGTAGCACGCTGCAACAGTTCCGACATGATCCCCCTTGCGCGTCGGGTCAAGATGCTGGACCACGACGAACGCCATGCCGGTGTTCGATGGAACGTGTTCCCAAAACTGTTCCAGTGCCTCCAGTCCTCCGGCCGAGGCGCCGATGCCTACAATGGGAAAAGAGGCGGGTTCAACCGGAGACGCTGCTTTTTTGCGAGGCGCTCTGGACGGTTTTTTGGGTTGGTTCTCCGGTGTTGATTTCATGCTCGCAATCCCTTTGCCTTCATCCCCGGAATCCCGAGAACAAAAGGTGCTGGTTCAAGAAGGAATTCTTCCCCTCCGGGTTCCACCATGGAATCCGATTGCCCCTTCGGGACAAGAAATATGTGCCTTTGCAGGGATTGGCTCAATCAAAAAACATTCCCCGCGTTTTCAAGGAACCGCCCTATGACGCGCGGCGGCCCTGAAGAATGCGCGCCAGTACAATAATGACGGCGAACACCAGCAGGATATGAATAAACCCGCCCATTGTATAACTACTGATTAATCCCAGCAACCAGAGAAGTGTCAATACAACTGCAATCGTCCATAACATACAAACCTCCTTGTTTCATGCCCGTATACTAATTGTTGAACCACCCGCGCTACATGGGGTTATACCCTACCCCCATATAACCGCATCGAACGCGGCCAATAATCCTACTTGTCTGCATAAGATGTTGTTAACGCTTCGTTTCCGGACGGGGTGTTTTTGTTGCTCATGCAATCATAATATTACGCTTGCCGTTTGCTCGCATAAACCCAACTGCATCCATAACTCATCCTAATCATTTCCAAACACAGAACCCGCCAAATGGGCCGCGTCAAAGGGAGCAAATCTGCTGAGGCGGAATTTAACTTTTATGAACCCTGATCACTTTGACGTTTCAGCGGATTTAGCAGGAGCCGGACGGGCTAGAAAAAGAAGATGCCGCCGGTTCCGCCCTTTGGCAAACCACGAATCAACCTGCGGGAGACCGTGGCGAGTTTTAAAAACAAAGGAGAAGGATAAATGAAGAAGCAATTCATTATAGCGGCGGCCATGCTATCCGCCACCCTGGGAGCCCAGGCTGCCAACGTGGATGTCACCAGTGACATCGTTACGTCGACGACGTGGTCTTCGACCAACGTTTACAATCTGACCAAGCAGATCTACGTGCGCGACGGTGCCACGCTGACGATTCAGCCGGGTACGCTCGTTCAGAGCACGACCGGTGTTGGTGGATCGCTTGCGGTGTCCCGCGGTGCCAAGATCTACGTCAACGGTACCCAGAATGCACCGGTCATCATGACTTCTACATCCGACACCCTGACGAGCTGGCATGAAGGTTGTAACGAATGGGGCAACCTGACCCTGATGGGCCGTGCCTTGGTCGGTGCCTACTCCGACACGGTACGTAACCGTCCCGGCAACACGCCTACTCCGACCGGTCTGAACACGGTGGTGATGGAAGGTTTGTCCGACGACGGAGTCAACGACATCTACTACGGTGGTAACGACGACAACGACGACAGCGGTTCCATCCACTACCTCTCGCTGCGCTACGGTGGCAAGGTACAGGGTTTGGGTAACGAACTGAACGGGCTTTCCATGGGCGGTATCGGTCGCGAAACCGACGTTGACTATGTTGAAGTCATGAACAACGTTGACGATGGCATTGAAACCTGGGGTGGTACGGTCAACTACAAGCACATCAACATCTGGAACATTGGTGACGACAGCATGGATATCGACCAGGGCTGGCGCGGCAAGGCCCAGTTTGGTCTGATCGTACAGGGTTACTCCAAGGATGCCAGCCAGGGTTCCGGCGTTGGCGATAACTGCTTCGAGCATGATGGTGCCGAAGATTCCGATGCGCAGCCCTGCACCTCCACCAAGATTGCCAACTTCACGGTTGTCGGCAACCCCTATTCGGGTGACGGCGCCACGACCTGGCGTGACGGTGCCCGCGTTCAGTATCACAACTGCATCTTCATGGACATCGGCGAAGAAATTATCCGCCTGGATGGCGATGACGGCGACGGTGCACAAGGATACGGCTACAACGGTACGCTTGCTTTTGCCGACCTGTGGACGACCGCCTACTCGAACTATCCGGCCGTCAACTGGTCCTCCGACGTGTACAGCGATCCGGCTGACATGTATCCGGTTCAGACATCCGGCTACCTGGCTGAAATGACCGGTTGCCTGTTCAACTACGTCAACGAAAGCGACAGTGGCGATCAGGTTCTGGCTCTGGGTATCCTGAACGGAACTTCCGGTGCCTTTGCCAGCAATCTGGCTCTGGACAACATCGTGACCACTGACAATCCGATCGTCAGCTTCGAGCGTGAAAATACCGTAACCCGTGGTGGCAAGACCTGTGCCAACGTAACCAACATCAATCCGTGTGCACAGAACGATGCGGCTAGTGTTGCTAATCCGGAAACGGCCGACGAGTTCTATTCCGCGGCTCCGTACCGTGGCGGGTTCTCGCCGAGCTACAACTGGTTGGCTGGCTGGACCGCGGTTGACGCGTACGGCATGACCGATACCAGCATGAACAACGATGCTCCTGCAGCGAGCATTGATGTTCAGCGTGTGCTGGTTTCCTTCGATTCCGTAAACGGCGTCTATTATGCCGTTGAAGGATCCGACAGTGCTGCTGGACCGTGGTCCGAGTTGGCCCTCGTTGTCGGCGATGGCGCTACGAAGACCTACGTTGATGGCGAGCTTCAGGATGCGGCCTTCTACCGCGTAGTTCAGCGTTAACTCTTCTCCAGCGCAAGCTGGAATATCCGGTGGCAGGGGGCACCCCTGCCACCACTCTTTTGCCCAAAATAAATGTGTGGAATTTGTGAGCCAACGGTGTGGATTAAATGAAGTACTTAAATAGATTATGTTGGATGGGTCTGCTGTCGGTTCTGGCATGCGGATGCGTTAAGGATAAAGTAAAACAGGCGGAACCGCTCCGCGACAAGCCCGTTGGCGAGTATCAGGTTGCGTTGCTTGACGAAGCTTTTGACTTTGCAACCGCTATTCCGTTGCAACCCCACATCAAAGACCGCGCCCGCTATCAGGAGCAGGCTGTAACCGCGGCCCTTGAGCTGGGCCAGTCAAGTCGTGCCCTGAAATATGCAGACGAAATCCCTAACTGGCGACAGGGATGGGCCTATGCCTCCTACGCC
>JBNKSB010000160.1:0-4860 GCA_050297095.1 Pontiella sp.
GGTCAATATGATCGTCAATGGATTCTGCAAAGAGGTATTTCGCGAACTGCCCATGGAGTTTGCCGTGGAAGCGCAGAAGTTGCTGGGAATCAGCTTGGAAGGATCTGTCGGGTAACTTTAACCATAAAATGCACAAAGGACACAAAAGGACGTTTTAATTTTGAATTCGTGATTTTTGTGAATCTTGAGGTGAAAATCTATGGAGAATAAAATGGCACTATTGGAAATCAAGGGTCTACACGCGAGCGTTGCGGACAAGCCGATCCTGAAAGGGATCAATCTCACCATCAACCCCGGCGAGGTACACGCCATCATGGGGCCGAACGGTTCCGGTAAAAGCACGCTGTCCAACGTGCTGGCGGGCAATGAAGCGTATACGAAAACTCAGGGACAGGTCTTGTTCAATGGGCAGGACATCGACGATCTGGCGGCACACGAGCGCGCCTGTGCCGGCATGTTTCTCGCCTTTCAATATCCGGTGGAAATTCCCGGTATCAGCAATATGTATTTCCTGAAGGCGGCGGTAAATGCCGTGCGCAAATATCAGGGCGAGGATGAGCTGGATGCCATGGATTTTCTGGATTACGTCGAGGATAAGAAAAAGATGGTTAAGATCCGTGGTGATCTTTTGGAGCGTGCTGTTAACTCCGGTTTTTCCGGTGGTGAAAAGAAGCGTAACGAAATCTTCCAAATGGCCATGCTCGAGCCGAAGCTGGGAATCCTCGACGAAACCGACTCCGGTCTCGATATTGACGCGCTTAAGGTTGTGGCGGATGGGGTGAACGCATTGCGCAGTCCCGATCGTGGATTCTTGGTGATCACGCATTATCAGCGTTTGCTCGATTACATTGTACCTGATTTTGTGCACGTGCTGGTGCAGGGGCAGATTGTGAAGTCTGGCGGTAAGGAGCTTGCGCTGGAGTTGGAGAGCGAAGGATACGCATCCTGGGCCAGCGCAGAGGGATAAGGAATTTCTAATAACGAACACCGAATACTGAATTTTGAAGGGTTCTGTAGATGGATTTGAAAGCACTAAGACAAAAGGCCGAAACGACGTTCAGGGAACGTGGATTCCCGACGACTAAGGAAGAGCTGTGGCGCTTTACCGATGTTTCTCCCGTGGCGAATGCCGAGTTTGCTGCCGAGTGGAAACCTGCCGATGTCGGGTTTGACGCATTGGGGAAGATTGTCGTGGTTTTTGAAAACGGCAGGCTTTCGCGTGAGAAGTCGAGTTTCGAGAATCTGCCCGAAGGTGTCTGCATTGGCTCCATCATGGACCGGGTAGATGGTCGACTCGGTAGCTTGGCCGACTCCCAGAGTGCATTCGTTTCCGCCAATACCGCATACTTCTCGGACGGCGTATTCATTGAACTGCTGGAGGGAGTCGAACTTGAAGAGCCCATTCATCTCGTTTTTCTGGCCGATATCGATGGTGCAGCATTCCACATCCGGAACCTGATTTCTACGGGACCCAATGCGAAAGTCACGGTCATCGAAGAATATGTTGGTCATCAGCCGGCTTCCTCTGAGCTATCCTATTGGACGAATTCCGTGACTGAGGTGTTTGTTGCGGACGGTGCAAGCGTCGACCACTACAAGGTGCAACGAGAAAGTGCATCAGCGTTTCATTTCCAAACATTGGAAGCCCAGATCGGCGCCGATGCGGTTTTCAGTAACCATGCCATCACGATAGGATCAAAGCTCGGTCGCAACGATATCCGTGGCAAGCTGACGGGCGAGGGCGGCGAAGCGATTTGCAACGGACTCTATTTGCTCAAGGAAAAGCAGCTGTTCGATACGCACATGTTCATGGACCATGCCGTGGCCAAGTGCAACAGCCACGAGCTCTACAAAGGCATTCTCGATGATAAGGCCCGCGCTGTTTTCTGCGGACGGATCCTCGTGCAACAGGATGCGCAACAGACCGATGCCATTCAGTCGAACAAAAACCTGCTGCTTTCACGTGCAGCCAAAGTAAACACGTTGCCGCAGTTGGAAATCTATGCCGACGATGTGAAGTGCACCCATGGTGCAACAGTGGGGCAGTTGGATGAGTTGGCGCTTTATTATCTCGAAACACGCGGAATCGATCCCGTCACGGGACACGCCATGCTCACCTTCGCCTTTGCCAACGAAGTGCTCGACGAAGTGAAGAGCAAGCCGGCGAAAGACTATATTGAAAGGCTGGTGCATGCTTGGCTGAACGAGGTGTCTGCATGAGCAATGTTGCCCAGTACGATGTGGAATCCATTCGCAACGATTTTCCGATACTTCGTCGTGAGGTGCATGGGAAGCCACTCGTCTACCTCGACAATGCGGCATCGGCACAGCGTCCTGTGCAGGTGATTGATGCAGTGAAGGAACTATATGAGACGCATTATGCCAACATCCATCGTGGAGTTCATCAACTGAGTCAGGAGGCTTCGGCGCTATACGAGGATGCCCGTGTGTCGGTTCGCGGATTTATCAATGCCTCCTGCGTTCATGAAGTGATCTTTACCCGCGGCACCACCGAGTCAATCAATCTGGTCGCCCAAAGCTATGCACGCCCGTTGTTGAAAAAGGGCGACGAGATTCTGATCACCCATATGGAGCACCACTCCAATATCGTACCGTGGCAGATTGTTTGCCAGCAGACCGGTGCCGAGCTCAAGGTGGTGCCCATCTCCGACAAGGGCGAGTTGGAAATGGATCGTTTTCATGAGATGCTTTCCGACAAGACCAAGTTGGTGTCGGTGGTCCATGTTTCCAATGCGCTTGGAACGGTGAATCCGGTGAAGAACATCATCGATGCGGCCCATGCCAAGGGAATTCCGGTGCTAGTCGATGGCGCACAGGCGGTGCCGCATGTTCCCGTCGATGTACAGGCTCTGGATGCCGATTTCTATGCCTTTTCCGGCCACAAGCTCTACGGTCCGACGGGCGTCGGAGTATTGTACGGCAAGGAAAAACTGCTCAGTGCCATGCCGCCTTATCAAGGCGGAGGCGACATGATCCTCTCCGTCAGTTTTGAAAGAACGGAATACAACACCCTTCCTTTCAAGTTTGAGGCCGGCACGCCTAATATTGCCGGAGGGATCGGTTTAGGAGCGGCCATCGAATATGTGCAAAAGATCGGACTTGGCGCAATCGCCGCCCATGAACACGGTTTGCTGGAGTACGCGACTGCGCGGCTGAGACAGATTGACGGGCTTAGAATTATTGGTGAAGCGGATCAAAAGGCCGGTCTGGTTTCGTTTGTGCTGGACTCGGTACATCCGCATGACATCGGTACGTTTCTCGACGCCGACGGCGTAGCGGTGCGCACCGGGCACCACTGCGCGCAGCCGGTCATGGCCCGCTACGGCGTACCGGCCACGGCACGCGCATCCTTCGCGATGTACAACACCTTTCAGGAGATCGATGTGCTGGCCGAAGCCATCGTAAAAACCATAGGAATGTTTTCATAATGGAAAATCTTAGAGAGCTGTATCAGCAAGTTATCCTCGACCATAACAAGAACCCGAGGAACTTCCGCAAGATGGAACATCCGGACGGCTTCGCCCATGGTAACAATCCGCTCTGTGGCGACCAGATTGATGTCTACATCAAGCTCAAGGATGGGATCGTGGAGGATGTCTCCTTCGATGGGCATGGATGCGCCATCTGCACGTCTTCGGCGTCGATGATGACCATGGCGTTGAAGGGCAAGACGGAAAAGGAAGCAGTCGCCTTGTTTGACAGCTTCCATCATGCACTGACGGAGGACGCACCGCATCCCGAAGATGTTCCGTTGGGAAAATTGGAAGTACTCAAGGGCGTAAAGGATTATCCGGTACGCGTCAAGTGTGCAACACTCGCCTGGCATACGTTCGATGCCGCGCTACGCAAATTCAATGGCGAAATCACCACGGAGTAGAGCATGGGTTTGTTTAGAAAAAAGAAGGAACGCATGCCGCTCAAGGAAGCCGACGAAGAACTCTTTCTCGAAGTGGTCCGTTCGCTGCGGATGGTGTTTGATCCGGAGATTCCGGTCAATGTCTACGACCTGGGTTTGATTTACAAGTTGGAGATCGACGAGGACAAGAAGGTTTATGTCCAGATGACGTTGACGGCACCGAACTGTCCCGAAGCTGAATATATTCCCGGCTATATCTACAAGGCGGTACGCGATACTGAAGGGGTTCACGAGGTGGATGTGGAGCTGGTGTTCGATCCGCCTTGGACGCGCGAAAATATGTCTACGGCCGCTCTGTTGGCGCTGGGCTTGATTTAACAAGGCAGGCTGGAAGCCTGCGGTACGTATCGCCGCCATCTTTGGCGGCATGAAAAGGATTTAACATGGTTACTGAAGAAGCTGTACTGAAAGAACTGAGCAAGATTATCGATCCGGACTTTCACCGAGATATTGTATCGCTGGGGTTTGTACAGGATATGAAGATCGATGGGGGAACGGTTTCCTTTACGATCGAGCTGACCACGCCGGCCTGTCCGTTGAGCCCGGTCTTTCAGAAGCAGGCGATCGATCTGGTCGGCGATATGCCCGGTGTGGAAAAGGTGCTGGTCAACATGACCGCCCAGAAGCGTGAAGGGCGGCAGATCGATGTCCAGAACAGCGGATTAAAGGATGTGAAGTTTATCCTGGCCGTCAGTTCGTGCAAGGGCGGGGTGGGTAAGTCGACCGTGGCGGCCTTGCTAGCTAAAACGCTCGGTGCGCGTGGAGCCAAGGTCGGGTTGCTGGATGCTGATATCTACGGCCCTTCAGTTCCTACGTTGTTCAATATCCACGATCCGGGGGTACGTGCTACGCCGGAACAGCAGTTTCTTCCTAATGAAGTCGACGGCCTCAAGCTGATGTCGTTCGGCTTCCTGATGGGCGAT
>JBNKSB010000161.1:0-6615 GCA_050297095.1 Pontiella sp.
CATCTTGCAGGGGCATTGGATCACCAGGGCATCATCAATTCTCCCCCCGTGATACCCGACATTTTTTCTACCGATCTATTGTCACATGGCTGAAGACCGCATTGCACAACACACCAGCATTGTGACTCGATACGGCCAGGCCGACACAAACGGACTTCTTCAGCTCCACGGTCTGAGATCCCAACCGGGTCCACGCTTCACCGTCTGAAGAATAGGAACCCGTTATTTCCGTCCCGTTGCGCTCCAGCCGTAGCCAACAAGGAGTACGCAGTCTGCCTTCAGCGGAAAATCCGGCGGTTTCTCCACCGGTTCCGGTACGTCCCTGCAGAGCAATGCCCTGCGAAGGAGACATAAACAGAATCATCTGACGCGAATCGGGGTCCAGCGTCTCGCGGATCATCAAACCGGCCTTCGCCCAGGCTTCAGTATCCGTCATGCTCTCCACTTTCGCAGTAATGGCTCCGTCTCCATCAAGCGATTTATAGACATACTGAAATTCATCATGGCGAGCCCAGATATCGGACCCTGATCCCCGAACCAGAAACGTATCTCCCGCCTGCCCGCAGGAGCCCGAGACCGCCACACCGCCAATATCCTGCGACGTCCATGACGAGGCTCCGTCGGACAAAATGACAGGAACGGCTTCACTGTCCGGCGACGTTTTCTCTCCATTACTCGCCGCAACGGTGTAGTAATACAGGGTCCCGGCACGGGCGGATGCATCGACATACTTTGTGCCTTTACCTTCCGCCAAGATGGCATAAGGTCCATCTTCATTCAGAGCGCGCTTTACAATATACGTCACGTTATTATCGCGGGACTGCCACGAGAGTGCTGCTTTTCCGTCCGAAGGACTGACCGAGACATTAAACGGCGCTTTCGGGAGGATCATGGAAGCAGGACCGATTTTAAACCCAATGGCCGTTCTGAAATCCGACGTGTTGGGGCAACGGATATGAAGCCCATTTTCATCCTGAGTCCACCGGACTTTCCCCCGGCCGCCTAAAAGTTGAACCGAGGTGATAGGCTTACCCAACAGCTTGCTCTGTGAAGCCAACGATTGGATCGTCAATGTCTCGCCGGATTTGGGAACCGTCATGCACCAGACATACAGGTTTCCGTCCTTGCCGACCGTGAAACGAATATCGGATGTCGAAAAGCGATGATTTGCCTGACGCCCACCGATCTTTCCGCCGGGCAGTACGTTAAGCCTTCCATTTTCGCCCTCGCCCAGCACGTCCCAGGCCCGACTTCCATAGATGCCTTCGCCATTGATACGCATCCAGTCACCGACCTCCTTGAGCATTTTCGAACTTCCGGAGTCAAGTGATCCGTCGGGCAGCGGCGATACGCATAAACCAACGTTTCCATCGCGCGAGACCTCCTCAAGCAGATAGCGGATCACCGCATCGGAGCTGTAGGTAAAACCTGGACCGTAGAACCAGTCTCCTACCGGCGTTTCCGCGATCCAGTCCTGATCCGTCTTGATGCCCCCGGGAATCCCGCCTTCCTGCGTGTTGACGGTTCCATTGGTCTTGCGGCGGAACTTGACGATGCTGAACACATCCACCTTGCCGCGCCGCGCCAGGGTCTTGTTGTAGAAGTCGGCGATCACACGCTGCATGGCATCGCACTTGTAGCCGGTACCGGTTCCAAAGCCACTGAACGGCTGTTGGTCGGTGCCGTCGGTGTAGATGAAATCGGGCTGGTATTTATCAACCGCATCCATCATGCGCAGAGCCCACCATTTGGCGTACCATTCGGAGTACTCCAGATGGTTCTGAAAAATCCCGGCAGGCGGCGGCGACCATCCGGAATAGGCGGCTCCGGTGACCCCCTTGTATTCACGGAGGTTGATCCCGTAGAGCAGGCGAGGATCGAGGCCTTCCCACCACTTGCCCTTTCCGTCGGCGAGCGTGAGATTACCATCGTAGGGATTCCCGTCCTCATCATGTCCGAATGCAGTCTGCCACCACCACCACGAATATTCATGATGGAAGGTGATACCAAAACGCATTCCTTCGGCTCGACAGGCTTTGGTCCATTCCCCAAGCAGGTCGCGCTTGGGTCCGAGCCGGGTGGAATTCCACGGCTGGTATTTCGAGTTCCACATATCGAACTGGTCGTGGTGAACCCCTTGGATGATCAGGTAGCGCGCTCCGGAATCCTTGTAGATCTCGACAAGTTTCCGGGGATCCAGCTTGTCTGGATTCCATTCGCGCAGCACATCCTTGTAGCCAATGCGGGTCGGATCTCCGTAGTTTTCCCTGTGGTTATTGTAGGCCCATGATCCGGTAGCGTAGAGCCTGCGGGCGTACCAGTCGCCGCTCTCCCCAGCCGACTGCGGGCCGAAATGGACCCAGATGCCGAACTTCGCATCGCGCAGCCAGTCCGGCGTGCCGGGATAGTTTTTCTCGATGGATTTCCAGGTCGGCTCAAAGGGACCCGGTGTTACCGGAAGGTCGAGCTTCACCTCCTCGAATGAACCCGCATCCGCCATTGGAACTGAATCCTCGGCAAGCGGAGCAGCCACATCGGGAATGGGCGGAAGCTTGTAATCCAACGGCGGTATTTTCGACCGGCCGGCCACAGGTTTACCTTGCGCTCCCTGCGTAATCGCAAGACTCCCCGCAACAACCAGCGTCGTGACCCACATACGACGACCACAGCCTTTGAGCCGAGCCCTTGAAAATACCCTCGGCGCCACAATATAATCCATCTAAACTACCCCTTTTTAAATAACTTCAATATTACGATTTCATCTATCAGAATCGAATGGATCTAAGTTAAGCCGTTTTCACCACCCCGACAAGCCAGCGCCCCCCTCCGGGAGGCACGCCCTACACGCAAAAGCCAAGTAAACAAGGTGTAGGACAGGCCTCTTTGCTTGCAAAGGGCGTGTTTAGTTCTCAGCACAGATCTCTTAACGTAGTGCCATTCCTATCTGCCCCCGACCATTGCGCGAACCGTTTAGTCACAGGAACAATACGGATTCCTGAAAACAGCCCATTAAACCGCATGGCTATGGATAGACTAAGCGGAAGAAGACATTCGTTACCGTAGGACTTATGTCTAGATGCATTGCATTTGTCGCATCCGAGCCGGGCACCGTGTACCACTCGCCAGAGGCCATAAGACCAACAGAATTCGATTCAAGTCGCCAGCCGGTATGGTCGGCGGGCCACGAGAAATCAAATGCGCCACCGCCGGCAACGGAAAACACCACGTTGGTCGGAGTCGTATCCGGCCCGGAAGCGAGCTGGAGCACATAGGCGTTGAGCGCGACCGGATAGTTTGCCCCACCGGAATAGTTCTGGATGTAAACATCCTGGTATCCGTTTCCGCCCGCCGTAAACGTTCCGACGACGGCGGTGCTGTCCCCCGCAACGGCCACCGCGCTAGGGGTATAGCCCGAGGTATTGTCGTGATAGACCTGGCTGCGGGTGGGATTGCGGTCGTCGGAGTAGAAGAGCTGGATCTGGTAGCGCGTGCCCTCAACCAGCGGATCGCCATCGGGACCTGCAAGGCGAAGAATCATGTCCGTGGCTCCGGGTGCCGGGCCGGGATCGCCGTTTTCCCACGCGGAGCCATCCAGCACCGACTCGAAGTTGGAATCAACGCTGGTACCGGTTGCATCGAACAGTCCGGCGGCCACCTGGCGACCACCCGCCCCTTGGATGATGCGCGCCTCTTCGCCCGCCGAAAGATCCCCGAGGGAATTCTGGGCTTGGCGGTTTTCGAACAACACCGATCCCGAACCCACCGAAACGGAAACCGACTGGTTGTCGCTACGGAAGTTGCCGGCATGCACGAGCGTGCCGGAATGCAGGATGTCCAGATTGTTCGTTACGGTCACCGGGGATTCCCAAGTGATTTTGGAATTTACCGGAACCGATATGGTTTCGTTGGTGAAGCTAACGTGGTCGAAAACAGATTGGTTGAGCGTACCGTCGTTATGGCTGCACACCGCCAGCCCCACGTAGTATTGGCTGGACATGTCCACGGAGGTCGATCCCAGCAACGACCAGTCCGCACCGTTGTCCGAACGGTAGGCGGTGAACATGTTGTCCGCGCGTTCGAGCCGGATCCAGTATGGCGCGGCTACGCCGCCCGAATCCGTAACGCCCGAGGCCGATCCGCCCGTCGATGACCTTTGCTGCAGTGCAACACCGTTAACAGGAGACAGGAAATGGATAACGTACTTGGAGTCGGCGTTGAGCGTATCGCGCATCATGATGCCGGCCTTGGCCCACCCATCCGTGTTGTCCATGCTCAAGACCCGTGCAGTAAGCGACTGATCGCCTTGCACGGCCTGGAACACGTAGCGAAACTCGTCAGCATTGTACCAGATATCCGCCCCCGACCCGTTGATCGTGAACGTGCCGCCGGACTCGTTAAAGGAACCGGTGGCACCCACATCGCCGATGTCCTGAGTAAGCCAGCTGCTCGAGGGAGCCGCAGCCAGTGCAACTGAGACGGGCGTTGAGTTGGCCGATTCACCCGCCCCGTCCGTCGCGCTCACTACATAGTGGTAGAGCGTTCCCGTCGAGACGGCGGTGTCGGTATAGGCTATGTCCACAAGGTTCGATGCGATGGTCGTGTAGGTTGCACCGCCATCGGTCGAGCGCTTTACGTTGTAGGTTGCCGCAACGGAAGGACTGTACCAGGACAGGCTGACCTGGTTGGTTCCCGGCGTCGCCGTCAAGCCCGTAGGAATGGGACCCCCAATAGCCGAGGCCGGCCCGACCTTGAAGGCAATAGCGGTTCCCGAGGGGATTGTCGGCATGGTGGACGGGCAGGTAACCTCCAAACCACTGGCCGTTTGCGACCATGAGAGCGTTTCGGTGCTACCCAGCATGGAAACCGAGCCGATGTCGTCGAGCAGATATCCGGCACTGGTGGCGAGCGAACTAATGTTCAACGTCGTGCCGGCCGAAGGGACGTTAAGATAGTAGACATAGAGACAGCCGTTCGAACCCACGGTAAAGCGGAAATCGCCTTCCGTCGCAACAGCCCAGGCGCGGCTTCCGTAGATGCCTTCTCCGTGCATGGCCATCCATTGCCCAACATCTTCGAGCATGCTGATCGCCCCGCTCTCCAACGAACCATCGGGACGGTTGGGGATGTTGACCATCATGGCACCATCACGCGACACGGCTTCAAGCAGGCGGTGAACAACGGTACCGCCCGTGTCGTAGTTAATGTTGGGCTCGTAGAACCAGGGGCCGTACGACAACTCGGCGAACCACGGCTGGTCCGACTTGATCGACGAGGAGTAGTTGCCTTCGTACGTCGTGCCGATGTTGTCCCAGTTGTGGAACTTCACGACCGCCAGCGTGTCGAGCTGGCCGTGGCGTTCCAGGGTGCGGTTGTCGTAGTGGGCAATGACACGCTGCATGGCGTTGCACTTGTAGCCCGTACTTGTCTTATAGCCATCGAACGGCTGGCTCGAGTTCCCGTCGGTATAGATGAAGTCGGGATCATACTGCTCCACCACATCGATCATGCGCAGCGCCCATTGCGTGGCATACCAGTGGCAGTAGTCGAGGTCGTTGGTGAAGATGCCCGAGGTCGGATTCCAATACCCCTGAGTGGGTGTCGCAATACCCTGATACTTGTGGAGATCCTGGTTGTAGAGCTGACGAGTATCATAGTTTTCCCACCAGGTGCCGGCGCTGTTTGTTGCCGTGACGGCGTCGTAGGGTACGCCGGCCAGCGGTCCCGAACTGTCGCTGAGAAAATCAGGTTGCGTGAACCACCAGCTGTATTCGTGATGGAATGCCACGCCCATGTGCATGTTGAGATTGGTGAGGGCGCTTTTCCATTCGGCCATGGTATCGCGCTGGGCACCGAAGTTGACGATGTTCCAGGGATTGTAGGTCGAATTCCAGTTGTCGAAATTGTCGTGGTGCACACCCTGCACGAGCACGAAACGCGCGCCGGCATCGTGGAAAAGCTGGGCCATTGCAGCCGGATCGTACTGATTCGGATCCCACTCGTTGATCACGTCCTTGTAGCCGTTTGTGGTGGGATGGCCGAAATTGGCCAGGTGGTTGTTGTAGGGGCCGGAACCCTGCTGGTACATGTGCTGCGCAGACCAGTCGGCGCTTTCGAGGTTCGCCTGCGGGCCATAGTGGAACCAGATGCCGAACTTCGCCTCGCGAAGCCACGCGGGGGTGCCATTGCCGGGAACATTGGCGGAAATGGAGTTCCAGTTTGGCGCGAACGGGCCGTTGGTTTCGATGTTGAAATCCATCTGCACTTCCGGGAAATCCGCCGGATCGCCCATGGGCATCGAATTGGCCGGCGCGGTGGATACCGTCGGCATGGGCGGCAGCACGGGCAAATCATACGCCCATGTTTCAGACAACCCCGACAACAAGAACGTTCCCGCAAGGAGAAATCCCTTGATCATCCTGCGTTTAATAATACTACTTTTCATAACTTCCTCCTTGGGTATCCGTGCACTCATGTACCGAATACCACCCCGTTTCGCCGGGCCACTTACCAAGGCCCTTTCCTTTGAATGGGAAGGCTTGCGAAGCACATGCATCGCAAGCCCCCTTTAGTTTGCTCACAATTAAATGATTTACAGCATCATGCGGCGACGGACAA